>JBAVTL010000255.1:0-5850 GCA_049696175.1 Anaeromyxobacteraceae bacterium | reverse complement strand
GTTCCACAGCGAGCGCGCCTCGGCCTCCAGCGATCCGCGCGCGAGCGCGACGCCGTAGCGGTCGCGCATCTCGATGGGCATGCAGGCGCCCAGGCCGCACGAGAGGTTCCACTCGATGGACGAAGTGGCGGTGAGCACCACCTGGGGCGCTTCCCCGCCGCTTCCCGGCAACGCCCACAGCCCCGAGAGCCCTACGCCGGCGTAGTTGGTGGTGAAGCTCCCGTCGACGACGTTGAGGCGGGCGCTGGGGAGGGCCGTGGTCGGAGCGCAGGCGAAGTCCGAGAACCCATACCGGACGTGGTCGGCGAGCGCGCAGCCGCCCTGACCGTTGGACCGGTGACCGGCGGAGAGCGCGAGGGCGCCGAGGAGCAGGTGCGCCCGTGGGCTCGCTCCGTCCTCGCCGCCCTGGCGGAGCACCGCGCCGCGGAAGAGCTGCACGCGGAGGCGCGGCTCGTAGGTGGGGATGCGGATGGGGGCGGAGGCCCCGCGCAGGAGGCGGAAGCTGCCCAGGAAGGAGACGGCCCCCGACGTCGAGAAGCCGCCAGCGGCGAGGATGCCCGAGTCCTCGAGCCCGTTCCAGAGCATCAGGTGCAGCGCCGGGTCGGCCTCGTAGATCTGCCCGCGATCGCTCGCGACCGTGATCGAGCTGCGCTCCAGGAACGCGACCCTCTCGCCCGGAGCGGGCAGGTGCGCGGCGCAGCCGCCCAACGCCTGGACGAGGAGCGCCGCCAGGACTCCCCGTCGCAGGACCGGGACACCGGTGATCACTTCGTTCACGCGCGCTCGACTCCACATTCCGCACCGCGGGAGTGCAGATCACGTGCCCCGCCGCACCTCGCGTGGATGGAGCCTTTCCTGGGGATGGCCCGGCCCTGGCTGTCGGCGGTCCGAACAGGTTGTCGGCACTCCGAACAAGGGTGTCGACCGCGCGCAGGCCGGACGCAGCGGTCTCCCCTCGTAGAGAGGCGCGCATCCTGGCCCCCTGGCGCACCGGGCGCCGGCGCGAACGTTGCAATCGAGCGCCAGAGTGATGAGGGGCCGATCGAATCCGAACGCGCTCACGGCGGCCTTGCTGGCGGCGGCGATGACCCTGCCGCCCGCGTCCGCTGGCGCCGCCGACCTCTCGAACCTCTCCACTCCCCCCGAGAGTGACGGGCCGCGTGGGTGGCCTGGGCGCGAGGGCGAGGGCGGCCTCGCGCTGCCGATCGCCGAGACGCTGGCGATCAACGCCTTCACGATGGGCTGGAACCACTACGTGGGGGCCGCCCCGTGGGCGGACGTCACGGCGGACTCCATCGGACGCAACCTCCGCAGCGGGTGGGTGCTCGACCAGAACCAGTTCTGGGTGAATCAGTTCGGCCACCCGTACCAGGGGACCTGGGCGTTCACGGCCGCCCGCTCGTCCGGCCAGGGTTTCTGGGGCTCGGCGCCGTTCGCCTTCGGCGCCAGCGCGCTGTGGGAGCTTGCTGGCGAGACCGAGACGCCGGCCCTCAACGATCAGGTGACGACCACCGTCGCGGGCGTCGTGCTCGGCGAGATCCTCCACCGGTTCGCCGGAGCGCTGCGCGCGGAGGGCGGCCCCTGGCGCGACGCGTTCGCGTCGGTGATCTCGCCGATGGGCGCGCTGAACCGGCGCGCGCTGGGCGCAGGCGAAGACCTCGCCGCGCCGCCGTCACGCTGGCAGCTCTCCCTGGGCACGGTCGCCGTGGAGGGGCTCGGCCCGACGCCGGGCGGGTGGAGGCCGCTGGGCTACACCGGCTTCTCCTTCACCTACGGCCTGCCCGGCGCACCCGACCTCGCGCTCGATCGTCCGTTCGACCACTTCGTGGTCGAGGCTGGATACGGGATGGCGAGCGATCCCGACGCCACGCTGCGGGCGCGGGGACTCCTCGTCGGGCGGCCGTTCGAGGCCGCCGCGATCCGCGGGCTCTACGGCGCCTGGATGTCCTTCGATCTCGACACGCCCCCGCGCCATCGGGTCTCCACGTCGGCAGTCGGGTTCGGCGGGAGCGCGAGCGCTGACCTCGGAGGCGGGCTGGCCGTCGAGGGGGACGCGATCGCCTCACTGATCCTGCTCGGCGCTGGGGGGAACGTGGATCGTGAGCCTGTCGTCGACGGGGAGAGCCGGGACTACCGCTTCGGACCCGGAGAGCAGGCGCTCGCCGGGGTGAGGTTCCTCGCGGGAACGCGCGCCAGCGCGGGGCTCGCGCTCCGGCAGTACCTCCTGCTGGGAGCGGGGGACGACGCCGGGAGCACCGAGCTGCTGCTGGAGGGGAGCGCGGCCGCCACCCTGCGGATCGCCGGCGCTCACGGCGTCGGCCTGGAGGTGAGCCGGTACCTGCGAAGCGCCCACGCCGATGGCGTGCCGTCGACCCGGCACGCGGACTCGGTCGTGCGGATCTACTACACGCTCATGGGCGGACTCGCGGGCCGGAGCCCTCGGTCCCTCGCTGGCGGGCCAGCGGCCGATGCGCGGCACGCTGTGCCCGGGCAGGGGACGGGAGGGCAGGGGACGTGCGCCTCACCCCAGGCCGTACTTCTTCAGCCTGTCGATGAACGCGGTCCGGCCGATCCCGAGCCGGCGCGCCGCCTCCGACTGGTTGCCGCCGGTCGCGGCGAGCGTCCGCGCGATGAGGTTGCGCTCGAGCGCGTCGAGCTGCTCGCGAAGCGACGCCCCCTCCAGCTCCAGCGGCCCGCTCGGCTCGGCGTCCGGGTCCAGGTCGGCCTCCACGCGCTCGCGCGCGGTCGGCGACGCGAAGGCGTCGGGCCCCAGGAGCCCCGTCGGGCTGAGCGCGACCATCCGGGCGACGGCGTTCTCGAGCTGGCGCACGTTGCCCGGCCACTCGGCGCGGCAGAGGAGCTGCACGAGCTCCGGCGAGAGCCGGACATCCTCCATGCCGAAGCGCTCCCCGTAGCGGCGGGCGAACTCGGCGGCGAGGACCGGGATGTCGTCGCGGTGGTCGCGGAGCGGCGGCACCGTCAGCTCCACCACGGCGAGCCGGTAGTAGAGGTCCTCCCGGAAGCGCCCCGCGCGCGCCTCCGCGCCGAGGTCGCGGTTGGTGCAGGCGACGACCCGCACGTCCACCCGCTCCACCCGCCCGGCGCCCACCGGCTGGATCTCCCCCTCCTGGAGGACGCGCAGGAGCTTCGCCTGGACCTGTGGCGCGAGCTCCCCGACCTCGTCGAGCACGAGCGTCCCGCCGTCCGCCTCCGCGAAGAAGCCGCGCCGCGCCTGGGTCGCGCCGGTGAACGCGCCCCGTGCGTGGCCGAAGAGCTCCGCCTCGGCCAGCTCGCCGGGGATCGCGGCGCAGTTGAACCGCACGAGGGGGCCGCCCGCGCGGCGGCTCTGCGCGTGGAGGAGCGACGCGACGAGCTCCTTGCCCGTCCCAGTCTCGCCGCGAACCAGGACGGTGATGTCCTTCGCCGCGACCCGGCTCACCGCGTCGAGGAGCTTGCGCATGGCTGGCGCCTCGCCGACGAAGCGCCTCCCGAGGGCCTTCTCGGCGGCGAGGTGCCGGTTCTGCACGCGGAGCCCCCGCGTCTCGAGGGCGCGCTCGATCACGAGGGTCATCTCGTCGATGTCGTACGGCTTCGTGACGTACTCGTAGGCGCCAGACTTCATGGCGCGCACGGCGACGCGCTCGGAGCCCTGCGCCGTGAGCACGATCACCGGGAGCGTCGCGTCGCGCTCCCGGATCGCCAGCAGGAGCGCGATCCCGTCCATCTCCGGCATCGCGAAGTCGGTGACGACCGCGTCGACGTCGTCCAGCCGCTCCAGCGCCTCCTTCCCGGAGCGCGCCAGGACGGGCTCGTGGCCGGCGGCGCGGACCACCTCCTTGGTCGCGAAGAGGACGGCCGGATCGTCATCGACAAGCAGCACACGGGCCATTGCAGTCCTTCTCGTCGAAGCGGTCCGGGAGGATGCCAGTGGCGACGGTCCCATGCCCGGGCTCGCTCGCATACTCGAGCTTTCCGCCGTGCTGGGCGAAGACGCCGCGGGCGAGGAGGACGCCGAGCCCCGTGCCCTTCTCGCGCGTGGTGAAGAAGGGGGTGCCTAGCCGCGCGAGCACCGCGGGCGGCATGCCGCGCCCCGTGTCGCGGACCTCGATCCGTGCCTGGCCGGCGGCCGGGATCACGCGGGTCTCGACCTCACCGCCCGGCGGCGTCGCCTCGATGGCGTTGGCGACCAGGTTCAGCAGCGCCTCCTTCAGGCGGCGCGGGTCGGCGGTGATCTCCGCGTCGCCGTTGCGCCGCAGCCCAACGCGCGCGCCGTCGGCGCGCGCCTCGAGGATCGCGAGGACCTCGTCGACGAGTGGACCGAGCGCCACCGGCTCGGGCCGGAGGGTGTCGAGCGGCCGCGAGAAGGAGAGGTAGCCCTCCAGGATCGCCTGCATCCTGTGCACCTCGCCGTCGACCACCTCCAGCCGGGCGCGGATGTCGGGATCGCGCTCCGCGCGGGCGGAGAGCTGCACGAGCGCCTTGATCGCGCCGAGCGGGTTCTTCAGCTCGTGCGACAGGTGCGAGCTCATCCGCTCCAGCTCCGCGGCGCGGGCGAGCGCCTCCGACGCCCGCTCGTCGCGTGCCTGCAGGAGCTGGCGGATCGCGTCGCGCGCGGTCGTCATCGCCATCACCATGTAGTCGGCGTGAGTGATCGCCGAGAGCACCACGACGAACACCACGATGGTGGTGAAGGTCGGGTCGGGTATCCGCGGTCCGACCCACGGGACCGGGACCAGCGCCAACGCGATCACGGCCAGGATGAACACCGCGATGGCGCGCCGTGTCTGCCGGTTCCAGCCGCACCGGAGCACGACCCCGGAGAGCTGGCCGGTGACGCCGATGAGCAGCGGGCTGTGGAGACCGCCCGTCAGGACCACCGCACCCATGACGAGGGCGAACGCCGCGCGCCCGTCCCCCTCGGGCAACAGCTTCCCGCCGGTGATTGCCGTCCAGGCGTGGAGGACGATCACCGTCACGAGGTCGCCGGCGAGCGCGGCCACGCGCCAGCCGGGGTACCCGAGGCGCCACAGCGCGACACACATCGCCGCCCACGCCGCGAACATGAACGCGAAGAGCACGGTCCTGCTTCGCGCCCACTTGCGGTCGACGGCTGCGGTGAGGGCGCGGGCCCATCGCTCGGAGGAGAGTGAGTCGACCACGACCGGCTCACTTGCAGGATTCGGACCGGCCGCGCCGGCGATGGGGGCCATCGCGGAATGATGCCCCGGTGGCCTCACGGGCGCCAGCGGCCGGCCAAAGGCCCCGGGCTGGCGCATCAGGGGGGGCTGGAGCGGCCTGCGCCTGTCGGGGGCGCGAACAGCAGGAGGGGACGCCTGTTCGCTCATTCGACAGCGCGCCGGTGAGCGGGGCGCAAGACCGCGGGAAGACGCCCGAAGCGCCGTGGCACGCCAGTTGAAGAGTGGCGAGGACGGAAACGCCTCACCGCATCGAAGTGAAAGGGAACGCTCAAATGATCAGGTCCAGGATCGCACTCTCGCTCGCCGGCCTTGGGCTCGTCGCCTCGGGCTGCGGCCGCGCGGATGCCTCTCAGCAGAAGTCGGTGGTGGCGAGCGCGCCGAGCGCCGCCGCCGTGCAGGTCGTCACGCCGATCCAGAGGCTGGAGCACGCCGCCACGGCGGCGAGCGGCCAGATCCGCTCCCAGCGCGAGGCGACGCTGAGCGCCAGGGTCAGCGGGACGATCTCCTCCTTCAACGTGGAGGTGGGCGACCGCGTCGCCGCGGGCCAGACGCTGGTCGCGCTCGACGATGGGACGGCGACGGCGAGCCTCGCGCTCGCGGCCGCGTCGCTGGACGCCGCCCGCTCGGACCTGCGGATGGCGGAGCTGGAGCT
>JBAVTL010000254.1:0-1693 GCA_049696175.1 Anaeromyxobacteraceae bacterium | reverse complement strand
CAGCCAGCTTCCCGTCAAAACTTTTGCTCTGCCACGTGCGCGCACAATCAGCCAGAGCACAATCGCTCCGGAAACAATACGTATTGACGTGAAACTAACCGCATCGATGCCGGTGTTCTTCAACGCCATCCGGCAGAGCAGCGAATTAGCCGCGAAGGCGATCATGGCAAGCGTTGCGAGCAATGCTATGCGTGCAGGAAACCTCATATTGGAACTCTTGATGCCGGAGTATGCGATCCGCTTTCCCTGGTGATGTGTGCTGCGACAACGGGTGAAGTCACCGGCGCGGTGGGTCCTCAGCCGCGTCTGAGTGAACCTGATTGTTGGGCATATAATCCTTGTCGCCCGGGCGTGGAGGATCTGTCTCGGGATTTAAAGTACGGAACTCCGGGGCAAGGTCATACCAAAAGTTTCCTTTCTTGCTTTCTTTTTGAGGAAACAGGATTACTTGTTCGCTAGGCTTAGCAGTAAAAGTGGCAAACACAATTGCGCCGGATCGAACTTCGGTTACAAAACCTGATATTCCCTGCGGGCAACCAAAACGCTCCACACCTTTGAAGAAGACAATGTCACCCATGATAACTTTTTCTGTCTTGACGTAGCTTGTTGCTTTACGCTGATCAGTTATAGATTTAGGCAGCTTCCCCTCATATAGAATCCAAGGAGTAGCGGAACAGAAATCTTCATTTGTTGTAGAGTGTCCAGGCATAGGAGAACCAACTATGATCAGGAGGAACAAAATCAGTTTTTTCACTTGTTTTCCTTTTCAGTCCAACGGTTTCGGGTGTGAACTGCATGGCGGGGTTTGTCGCGTCGGTTTCAACGCCCTTGTTAGCCAGCGCCCTATCGCAAGCTCCACTTACCCTTCTTGAAGATCATTATTTCATCTGGACAGGATTGTCCTTCAGACCTGCAATGAAGTATCAACCTCTCTCCTAGCAAGACACCTTCCAGTTTCAGTTCATCGCGAGTAAATCCCGCTGAAGGCAATCTCTGCGCTACTGCCTCCTGTGTAATTTTCGGACGTTTTTCAAAAAGCGTCCGTTCGGGTACCGTGAACGATACTTGACCGCCATTACTTTGTTCGAAATCTTTTATCTCTACCGCCGTGTAAAATAGGCCATGCTCTCCCTCTCGCTCAAGCCCGAAATAGATCCCTTTCAAATGCCCCTTGCCTTCAGTGAAGTTGATGATCTCTCCTTCATCATCGAAGGTTTTTCCAGCGGCCTGTCTATACTCCCAGGTACCGATTAGATTCTGATTTGACGAAATTTGCGTAGCGCAGGTTGTACTCACCTGTAAAAGTGTGACTGATAGCAGAGTGATTGCTAACTTCAAAATCTGCCTCCTACATGCTAACTAACGGTTCCGGCCTTGACCTGCCGCTCGGTAGTTTGGGCGGTCACGGTCCGAGGCCTTGTTATACCTCGCCTTTCTGGTGGGGTCGGAAAGGAAATGTGTGTTCACATCAGATAGCTTCTTTTGAAAACCGTTGATTTGTTCAAATTACAAAGCTTTATCAAATAATCGTCGTCATGCGAGGAGTAAGTAATGCTGTCGTCGTCGTGCTCGAAGATGAAAAAGCGCCTGGTCAACTTGAACGACAAAATAACTACTGCAACCACAGCGAAAGCGGCGACAAAAGACAACTGCGAATAACGAGTGTCAATGAGGGCAACGGCAAGCACTACTA
>JBAVTL010000253.1:0-1804 GCA_049696175.1 Anaeromyxobacteraceae bacterium | reverse complement strand
CTCCGCAGGGGGCCAGTCACGCCGGCGCTGCTCGACGAGCTGTCACGCTCGCCTGTCCGCGGCTGCGAAGACGGCGGCGCGGCGGCCGTGGCCGGGATCGCAGTGATCCCATGGGAGCGGCTCCAGCAGCAGCCCGACGGTGAGACGCGCGCCCCGGCCCTCGACCGCGCGGCGGAGGAGCTCTCACGCGACGCCGCGGATCGCCTAGAGGCGCGCGCCTACGTCGAGGTGGCGAGCCTCATCGAGCAGCTGGGGGCGGCCGGCAGCGGACTCGCCCTGGCCGAAGCGCTCGAGCGGCAGCTCGAGGAGCGATGACGCGGATCATCGCAGGGACGGCGCGCGGGCGGCGGCTCGCGGCGCCGAAGGGGCAGGGGACCCGGCCGACGAGCGACAAGGTGCGTGGCGCGGTCTTCAACCTGCTAGGCCAGTTCTTCGACGGCGGGGCGGTGCTCGACCTGTACGCCGGGACGGGTGCGCTGGCGCTGGAGGCGCTCTCGCGCGGCTGCGACCGGGCAGTCTGCGTCGAGGCGGATCGGGGCGCGGCGGAGGTGGTCCAGCGCAACGCGGAGAGCTGCGGCTACGGGACGCGCGTCGAGGTCCTCCGGGGCCGGGTCGAGCAGGCGCTCGGCCGCCTGGCGCCAGGCACCTTCGATCTCGTCTTCATCGATCCACCGTACGCAGAGGGACCCGAGGCGGCGCTGGAGGCGGTGGCACCGCTGGTGCGCGAGGGGGGACGGGTGATCGCGGAGCACGACGCGCGCCGGCCGCCAGGCGAGCGCTACGGCGCGCTCGGGCTCCTGGACCGGCGTGGCTACGGCGATACGGGAGTCTCGATCTACGTTCGCGGGTGAGCTAAGGTCCGCCGTTCATGTCACGCTTTGCCATCTACCCGGGGTCGTTCGACCCGCTGACCAACGGTCACGTCGCGATCATCCAGCGCGGTCTCAAGCTCTTCGATCGCCTCGTCGTGGCCGTCGCGAACAACCCCCAGAAGTCCCCGCTGTTCGGGGTCGACGAGCGGAAGCAGCTCATCGACGAGGCCTTCGGGCACGATCCCCGCATCGAGGTCGACAGCTTCGACGGGCTCCTCACCCAGTACGCCCGCAGGAAGGGGATCTCGACCATCCTCCGCGGGCTCCGGGCGGTCTCGGACTTCGACTACGAGTTCCAGATCGCCAACATGAACCGGCAGCTCATGCCCGAGATGGAGACCGTGTTCGTCATGACGGGGGAGGACTACTTCTTCGTCTCTGCCAGGCTCGTCCGCGAGGTGGCGACCTTCGGCGGGGACGTCGACAGCTTCGTCCCGAAGAACGTCGCCGAGGGGCTGCGAAGGAAGCTCCACCGGTAGCGGCGGCGACGCCGGAGCAGCGGGACGCGGCGCCCGGGGGCCGTCAGTCGTGCATCCCGGCGACCGCGAAGCGGTTGCCCTGGCGTACCAGGAACAGGACGACCGGCCTCCCTGACACGTCCGCGACGGCGATCCAGCCGTCCGGCCGCAGCAGGCCCGCGACGCGGGACGGCGGCGGCCCCAGCTGAGCGGTGGCCTCGGCCGCCGTCAGCACGATCAGGTCCCGCAGCGTCTCTCCGGAGGCGCCCCTCGACGCGAAGATCTCGCGCCATCGCCGCGTCAGCAGCTCTCGCCCCTCCTTGCTCTCCCCGTCGAAGCTGAACAGGGGGGTCGAGGCTGCGGCCAGCGCCGGCGCGTCCCCGCGAAGGAGCGCGTTCACGAAGTCGAGCGCGGCGGCCAGCGCCTGGCCGCGCTCAGTGAGCGGTGGGGTGGCCGGCTCGGGCGCCCTTGGCC
>JBAVTL010000252.1:0-2249 GCA_049696175.1 Anaeromyxobacteraceae bacterium | reverse complement strand
CGTCGGGACCGACTGAGAGACTCCTAGCGGGGCAGCTCCTCGATCGCGTCCACCCGGTCCAGGTAGAAGGCCAGGTGGCCCTTGATGGGGGCCATCGCCTCGTAGGGCGACTCGTAGCTCCACACCGCGTTCTCCACGGTGCGAGGGCCGCTCCGGATGCTCCAGTACGCCGCGTCGCCCTTGTATGGGCAGTGCGTGACGTGCGAGGTGCGGACCAGGCGCGCCATGTCCACGTCCTCTCGCGGGATGTACTGGACGTCCGGCGTGCCCGGCGCGCGCATGACGAGGGCCCGCGTGGAGTCGGCGATGACCGCCCCCCCGAGGCGCACCACGACCCGCCTCGGGTTCGGCTCGATCGTGATCTGCGGATCGGCAGCTTTCATGTGAGCAGCCCCTTCGCATGACATCGTGCGCCCGTCGCGAGCCCACCGTCAAGCGTTCGGATGGCTCGTGCTGTTGCTACATAGAAATGTCATGGCTAACTGCTCCGTGAAAATGTCACCCCATGGAGCCATGGGAGACACTCACGATGAGCCGCAAGGAAGCACCACGGGCGGGGCTACTCAAGGCCGCCCTGGCCGGGCAGATCAGCAACGCGCAGGTGGCCCGGGCGCTGACGATCAGCGTCCGGCAAGTGCAACGCCTCAAGGAGCGGTACCGGGCGGGGGGCGTGGCGGGCCTGCTCCATCGCGGCCGCGGGCGCGCGGCGCCGCGACGGGTCCCGGCCGAGATCGACCGGCGGGTCAACACGCTGTTGCAGACGCGGTACCGGGACGTCAATGACTGCCACGCCACCGAGAAGCTGTGCGAGGTGGAGGGGCTGGTGGTCAGCCGCGCCTGGGTGCAGCGGCGGCGCCGCGCCCTGGGCCTGCCGGCCAAGCACCGGCGGCGTCCCGGGCAGTACCGGGCGCGGCGCACGCCGGAGGCGTGTATGGGCGCGCTGGTGCAGTTGGATGCCAGCCCCTTTGCGTGGCTCGAGGGCCGCGGCCCCACGATGAGCCTGCATGGCGCGATTGACGACGCGACCGGCACGGTGCTGGCCCTGGTGTTCCGCCCGACCGAAGATCTGCACGGCTACGCCACGCTGCTGCACCAACTCGGGACGACGTATGGGCTGCCGCTGGCCCTGTACGGCGATCGCCTCAATGTCTTCGTCCGCAACGATCGCCATTGGTCGCTCGAGGAACAATTGCAAGGCGAGCAGACCCCCACGCACTTCGGGCAGATGCTCCGCCACCTCGGCATCGGCTTCATCCCCGCCGGCTCGCCCCAGGCCAAAGGCCGCATCGAGCGCCTGTGGCGCACCCTGCAGGATCGCCTCACCGTCGAACTTCGCCTGCAGGGCATCACCACCCTGGCGGAGGCGACGGCCTTCCTGCCGCACTTCCTCGCCGATTTCAACCGCCGCTTTGCCCACGCCCCGGCCGAGGCCGCGGCGGTCTGGCGGCCCGCCCCGCGCGATGTGGCGGCCGTGCTGAGCTGCGCCTACTCGCGCCAGGTGAGCGCGGATAATGTGGTCCGCCTCGGCCCGCGCCTCATCCAATTGCCGCGCCGCCCCCACGGGCTGCTCACCGCGGGGCGGCGCGTCGACGTCCACGAGTGCGTGGACGGCCGCCTCATCATCCGCCTCGCCGGCCAGACCCTCGCCGTGCAGCCCTCCCCCGGTCCCGATTTCGCGCTCAAGCCGCGCCGCGCCCCCCGCGCCGCCGAGGGCGGACGCCGTAGAGCCTCTACAAACGCCTCCGATGCGGGGGGCCGCCATCTCCCTATCCCCCCAAACGCCGTACCCTCGCCCCCCGCGCGGCCGGCGCCAGCCCGCCCGCGTCGCCCTGCTCCCTCGCATCCCTGGCGGCATTCGACCCCGTACAGCCGCCGCTCGCGCTCCCCATCCCTCACACCGGCCCAGGGGTGACATTTTCACCGAGCAGTTACCACGACATTTTCATTGCGCAGCAACACTCTCCCGGCACGCACACCATCTCGGGGGATGCCCACCGGAATTATTCGGGCCGCCCCGTGCCAGACTGGAGCGGTAGGCCAAACATTCTCGCGGGAGGTCCTCGGCATGAGACAGCGCTGGCTCTCCGGCCTTCAGCTGGTGATGGTGGCTCTGGTGGTCGTCTCCTGTGGTGGCGCCGAAGAGGCGAAGGAGGGCGTGTCGGGGTTCAGAGCCCGAGTGGCCAGCCGCTCCTTCGCCGAGATCTACCGCGCGGCCTCGCCCGAGTTCCGGCAGTCGGCGAGCGAGGAGC
>JBAVTL010000251.1:0-2648 GCA_049696175.1 Anaeromyxobacteraceae bacterium | reverse complement strand
GGCGGAGCCTGCGCCGCGCTCGACCGCTGCCGCCACCCCTGGCGGCTCCGTCGAGCCCGTGGTCGCGATCGAGGCCGGCATCGAGCCCACTCGCCGGACGCTGCGCTTCCCCTCTGACGGCACGGCGCCCGTCGGCTACGGCGTGACGACGCCATCGATGCCCTTCCTGGCGCTGGAGCTCCACCCGTTCGGTGGCGTCGCTGGAGGGGCGGCGGGGTTCGCGCTCTTCGGCGAGGGAAGCTACCTGCCAGGCATCGCGCTCCCATCCGAAGCGCGGATGAATCGCGCGACCGCCCTCTCGTTCCGCTGTGGCCTCCGGTGGCGGATCCCCGTAGCCGATCGGATGGTGCTCGTCCCCGCCGCCGCCTGGGAGCGCGAGTCGTTCGTCGTCGCCGCGGCCGATGGCGTCAAGGTACCTGGGCTCCCGGACGACCGGCTGGCCGGCCCGTCGGTCGCGCTGGGACTGGAGGTGAAGGTCGCAGGGCGCGTCACCGCCCTGGCGGGCGGGAGGGCGACGCTCTGGACCGACGCCCGGGAGCTGGCTGGCGGAGCGGCCTTCTTCCCCGGCGGGCGGGCGCTCACGCTGCAAGGCGAAGCGGGGTTTTCGCTGCTTCTCTCTCGCCGGGTCTCGCTGCGGGTGCTCGGGAGCTACGCGGACACGCGCTGGACGCTCGAACCCGATCCGAGCGGCGCCTACACGGTCCGCTCCGCCCGCGCGGAGCGGCTGGGGGGCAGGGTCACTCTCAGGCTGGGGCTGTAGGGGACCGCCCGCGCCGCGGCCACAGACACCGCAGCGCCTCCCCCCGCCGGAGCGGAGGGAGGCGCGCAGCCGTGCGGTGGGTGCGGGCGCTACCTCTTCTTCGCCGGCGCCGCCAGCGCCTCGAGCTTCGCGTCCACGCGCTTCGCGCGGCGCATGTCGGCGGCCATGCTCTTGATGTCGGTGAGGTCGCGCTGCAGCTCGCTCCAGCCGTACCAGGTGACGTAGTCGGGGTTCGCGTGGAAGGCGCCCTGGAACGCACGCATCCGGTGCTCGAGGAACATCACGAAGAGCCGCTGCTCCACCGGCGTCGGCGCGTCGTGGAAGGTGAGCAGGTCGGGGAACGCGAACGCGTAGCCCTTCGGCTTCGCCAGCGTCCCGTCCTGGTAGAGCCCGGCCACCTCGCGGATCGCCTCGGCCGTCAGGTGGTCGATGTCGCGGATGAGGCCGTCGGCCTGCTTCAGCTGCTCCTGGGCGAACCCGCCGGAGTGGCACTGGGTGCAGGCCTTCATGAGCTTCGCGCGCTCCTTGTCGAACTCCTCCTGCGTGAGCCGGGCGACCTGCGCTGCCTTCACCACCTCTAGCCGCGCGGTCGGCTGCCCCTTGGGGTCCAGGACGCCGAGCCCCTGCAGGATCGTCGCGCGGTCCGCGGTCCACTGCGCGTCACCCTCGGGCATCGGCAGGCGCACCGCGAGGAAGCCCCACGGCGTCCTCACCTCGTGGTTCCCCTCCTGCATGTGGCAGGACTGGCAGGTCGGCGCGGCGGCGTCCTTCGCGATGACACCGCTCCTCTTCAGCTCGTTCCGGACGCCGTGCTTCGACGACGAGTACATCTCCCACTGCGGGTGGTCGAAGCCCATGTGGCAGGTCTGGCAGGCCTCCGGCTGGCGCGCCTCGGCCTTCGAGAAGAGGTGGCGCGTGTGGCAGGCGTCGCAGCCCGCGACACCGTAGCCGCCGGTCACCTCGCGCAGCTCCTTCGCCTCCGCCTCGCTCTTGTTCCCGAGCTTGTGGCAGCCGCCGCAGCCCTTCAGCCCCTCGCGGACGGCGAGGGCCTGGTAGTGGAACGTGGGCATCGCCTTGACCGCCGCCCAGGCGAAGGCGTGCTTCCCCTTGTTGAACTGCGCGACCTGCTCGCCATGGCAGCCGGCGCAGGTGGCGGGGGTGGGCATCGCGGCCTTCTTCGCGTCGTCCTTCGACTTGTGGTCCGCGCCGTGGCAGTCGGTGCAGCCGACCCCCATCCCGGAGTGCTTCGAAGCCTTCCAGTCGGAGACGACGCTGGGCGAGGACTTCGCGTGGCAGGTGACGCAGGCGTCGGTGGCGGGGGAGGCCTTCTTCGACTTGGCGGGCGCCGCGTTGGCGATAGACGTGAGGGCGAGTGCCGCGACGACCGCGGCGATTCTGAACGGGTTCATCTCAACTCCTGTGTGGGTGAGCTGCGAGGACAAGCTGTGGAGTGAATCGAGGGGCGGACACGCCCCTGCGAGGTGCGAGCGCGCCTCGTGCCAGGTGACGTGGAGGGTTCAGGGACGGCTGGACGCCACAAGGAGCACCGCTAGGGTCGCGCTCATCGCGGCGACCAATGACCACCCGAGGAGCCTGAGCCGCGCGGGCGGAGGACGCGCGAGGCAGACGACGAGCGAGAGGGCCGCGGTCGGAGCCACGGCCGCCGGGACGATCCAGCCGAGCCCCCCGGAGATCGCCGCGGCCGAGCCGCCCACCGCGATCGCGAGGACGGCCGCGGCGTAGAGGGCTCCGGGATCGAGCGCGCCGCGCGAGCGGGCGCGCACGAGCACGGTCTGGACGGCGAAGATCGAGGTCGCGAACGCCATCACCCAGGTGGCGAAGGCGGCCGTCGCGGCGCGGGGCGTCACGCCCGACGCGAGCGCGACGA
>JBAVTL010000250.1:0-2370 GCA_049696175.1 Anaeromyxobacteraceae bacterium | reverse complement strand
GTCCCGAGCCAGGCCAGCTCGACGACCGCGGCGGCCAGTGAGGCGAACGTGGCGAGCATGAGCTGCGGCCCGACCAGCGCGGCTCCCTGGATACGCCCGGAGGCCGCGGCGAGGACGCCGGCGGCAGGCTGAAGCGCGGCCGTCACCGCGACGCCGGCGAGCGTCGCCGCCAGCCCCCCGAGCAGGAAGGAGCCGGGGCGAGCCATGAGCCTCCGCGTCGCACCGGCGAACGCCCGCGCCGGTCCCTCCCCAAGGATCGCCGCGCGGGCGGCGGCGACGTCGCCCAGGACGCGCGCCGCGACGAGCCCCGCGAGGCCGATCGTCAGCACCGCGGCCCCGAGGGAAGCGCTCCAAACCTGGTGCCGCGGCTGCGCTCCAGTGGCCATGGCTGCGGCCGCGACACCCGCGACCATGAACCCGGCCGCGGCCACGTCGGCCAGCGCCGAGAGGAGCCAGGTGGCGAGCTGCCTCGGGAGTCCCCATGCGACGCCAGGGGCGAAGCGGCGTGTCGCGTCGGCGCCGGCAAGGCTCGCGCCCAGGGTCGGTAGCGCCCCGGCGAGGAAGACGACCTTGAGGAGCCCCGCGAAGATGATCCCGACCATGAGGAGCCCGCCGACGAGCGCCAGGTAGCGCCCGGACGCAATCACGGCCAGCGCGCCCTCGAGCGGCGCGGCGAGCGGGAGCAGACCGTGGCGCGCGGCGGCGGCGGCCGCCCCCTGCATCGGCAGTCCTACGGCGACAGCGAAGGCTGGGACCAGCGCGAGCGAGCGGGCGACCGAGACGAGCACGGAGACCGGCACGAGCCAGGCCTCGCGTGCAACAGCGCGGACGCCGGCGACGATCGACGTCCCGATGGGCGGAGGGAGCACGGCTCCACCCTACCGCGTCGGCGCCCCCGTTTCTTGCCTTCTGAACACGGTGACAGTATACCGATGTTCAGGAGGTGTCATGACCACTGCCCTCACCGACCGGCAACTCGAGGTGCTCCGCTTCATCGTCCAGCAGATCGAGGACAACGGTTACCCGCCGACGATCCGCGAGATCGGCGAGGCGCTGGACATCCGCTCGACCAACGGCGTCAACGACCACCTCAAGGCGCTCGAGAAGAAGGGCTTCCTCGCGCGCGATCCGGTGAAGTCGCGCGCCCTCATCCCGGCGGAGCGCGCGCGCGAAGTGCTCGGCGGCGGCGGGGAGTCGAACGTCATCCCGATCCACTCTCGCGGCGGCGGGAAGCCGGGCGCGCGGCTCGTCGAGATCCCGATCCTCGGGCGGGTCGCAGCCGGCCAGCCGATCCTGGCGCAGCAGCACGTCGAGGACACGGTCCAGGTCGACTCCTTCCTGCTCGGCACGAACAAGAAGGTGTACGGGCTCCGCGTCCAGGGCGACTCGATGATCGGCGACGGGATCCTCTCGGGTGACTACGTCTTCGTGAAGAAGCAGCTCCACGCCGAGGACGGCGAGATCGTCGTGGCGATGATCGGCGACGAGGCGACGGTGAAGCGGGTCTACTTCGAGGGAGATCGGGTCCGCTTCCAGCCCTCGAACCCGCGCATGGCCCCGATCTACGTCCGTGAGTCGGACTTCCGGAGCACGATGATCCTGGGCGTCGTCGTCGGGATCTACCGGAAACTCAGCTAGTTACGCTCCCTCACCCTGCCCTCTCCCTCGATGAGGGAGAGGGGATGGGCTAGCGTGTCTTGGCCTGGCGCACGTACCGGTCGAGGTCCTCGCGGTCGATCAGCGAGAGGATCTCGACGGCGCTCTGCTGCTCACCGCGCCGGTAGATGAGCCGGACGTCGGTTGCGACCCTGACGCGGTAGTAGCCCGGGAGCCCCTCCAGTGGCAGGGCCCGGAGGCTGGGGTGACGGTGATCCTGTGCGAGCAGGTGCGCCTGCTTGAACGCGGTCCGCTGGATCCGGCGCTCCCAGCCCTCCAATGAGTCGTAGAACTCCCGCGTGTAGACCGGGAGGAGCCAGGTCGCCTGGGCCTCGTCGGGTTCGCCCGGCTCGGTCCCAGGCTGGGCGGGGGACGCGTCGGCCTCGCGGTGCGCCAGCGCTTCCTCCACCGCGCGCTCGAGCTCGACTGCCTTCAGCTCGGCCCGCTCCGCGCGAGCGGTGGCGGCGGCCAGCTTCCCTGAGAGCTCCCTCGACTCCTGCCGCGCACGCGATGCCTCCGCTGCGGCCTCGGTTCCCCGCGCCACCTCCAGCGCCGCCTCGGCTCGCTGGAGGGCGCCGAGTGCCTGCTCCGCGGCGCTCCTCGAAAGGGCCGCCTCGTCGGCCGCGCGAGCCTCGGCCGCGCGAGCCTCCTTGAGCTGGGCCTGGAGCTTCTCCGCGCGCTCGTCCCCCCTGGCCTGAGCGCGCTCGGCACGCT
>JBAVTL010000249.1:0-5991 GCA_049696175.1 Anaeromyxobacteraceae bacterium | reverse complement strand
ACGCGGCGGCGGGATCCGCCGGCCCGCGATCGGCTCCTCTCCCTGCTCGCCGAGCACCGCTGGCACATCGGCGACACGTCGCGCGCGCTCTCCGTCTCCCGCTCGACGCTCTGGCGCTGGATGCGGGAGCTGCGGCTCTCCCGCGCGACCTGAGGATCCGCCGGCGCCAATGAAGCGTCGCGTCGCGACAAGATGTCGCGACATCCACGCCACGGAGGCCACGCCCTCGCCGCAAGGGCGCGAAGTCACTGGGGGCCGCGTGATGGCACGTCCCCTGCTCTCGGGACACCTGACGCGATGTCGCCCTCGGATCCACGGCCCGGAGCCGATCCCCCCACACGGATCGTCCTCGTGCCGCTGGTGAACATGTGCGCGTCGCGTCCGGTCGCGGCGTCCGTTGGCCCCGACCGGGAACCCGAACCCGACCCCGAGGAGGGGCACACATGAGGATGCGCAGTCTCGCAGTAATCGCGCTGTCCGCGACGACGATCGCGTGCGGTGGCGCGGCGGATGGGACCGGATCCGCCGTCCCGGCGGCGAAGGGCTCGACGTCACTCACAGCCGGCCCGACGACCTTCAAGATCCTGGCGAGCAACGACCTGGGGATGCACTGCGCGTGCCCCAGCTTCAGCACGTTCATGCTCCTGCCGCCGTACAACACGCTCCGGGCGCAGGTCCTGCAGACCGGCGGCCTCGACCCGGTGCTCCTCGGCGCGAGCAGCCAGTACAAGGTCACCTACGACCTGCTCGAGAACACCGACGCGGGCATGAAGGCGGACCCGTACTTCGCCAACTGGATCCAGAACGCCCCGAAGATCTTCCCCGGCTTCCAGCCGGTCCGCGCGGACGGCCGCGTCCAGGGGCTCACCGGCGCGACGCTCAGCGGCGACATGGAGGTCAAGACGACCGCCGCGACGACGTACTTCGAGAAGGCCGGGATCCCGGCCTACCCGGTGGTGACCGGCACCGCCACGGACATCATGACCGACCCGCTCGGCGGGCCGAACCGCACGCCGTACCTCACAGGCCGAGTCCAGGTGGTCGAGACGGCGACCAACACGGTGATGGCGAGCGACGACGTGACGGTGCCGGTGGCGTTCGGCGGCTGCTGCAACTGCCACGTCAAGGTCGCGCAGTCCTATGGGATGCCGGCGACGGCCCAGGGCTCCTTCCAGACGATGGGCATGCTCCACGCGCGGACCTCGAGGATCGACTTCGCCTACCTCGATCCCGACGGCGACGGCGTCGGCGGCCCCATCCGCTGCTCGACCTGCCACTGGGATCCGGCGATGGGCGAGAGCAAGGCGCCGGGCTTCGCCGCCACCTACCCCAACTTCAAGATCCTGCCGGGCGCGACCTTCACGTCCGCGGACGTCCGGACCTCGCAGTACTCGTTCTCCGACGTGCTCCACCGCTACCACGTGCAGAGCTCGGCGGTCCTCTCGTCCTACGACGCGAACATCGCGAAGAACTGCTACGACTGCCACCCCGGCAACGGCGTCAACTGCTACCGGGACACGCACACACAGAAGACCAACGCGAGCGGCCAGCCGATCTGGTGCACCGACTGCCACGGCGACCTGAACCAGCGCGTGGCGCAGGGCCAGCTCACGAACCCGTGGTCGTACCAGACGCTGCCGAGCTGCGGTCAGTGCCACGGCACGAAGTACGGTGAGCTCTCCGGCCCCTCCAACGCCTCATGGGTCAACGTCGGCGTCTTCGGGAAGTACCTCAACTCGAGCGGCCACAAGTTCGACAAGCTGCTCTGCTCGTCCTGCCACGGCTCGCCGCACGGGCTGAACCCGTCGACGCTCGCGAAGGACAACGTGCAGAACGTCTCGCTCCAGAACGACGCGCGCGCGGTTGGCGTCTGCAGCACCTGCCACTCCGCGAAGTCCAGCTCGTGGGGCGTGCCGCCGCACTAGCACCGCCGGTGGACGGCCGCGGGGGCCTGGCTCCCGCGGCCCGTCCGCTCCTGGCGTTCCTTCACGGATTAGAGCACGGGGACGAGGACGATCATGCGACGCGTGGTGACGATGTCTATCGTGGGGCTGATGGTGGGCGGTGCGGCGGTGACGGCGGGGCTGGCCTGGCGCCAGGCGCGCGCGAGAGACGCGGGGCGCGCCGACCCGGCGCCCGGCGTGGATCCCGCGAGGACGCTGAGTTACCTGGAGGACTGGGCCCACCGCGACCGGTGGGACCTGTTCCCGGAGTCGCCGTCGTTCGCGTTCTACAACGTCTACGCCACCCAGGCGCTCGGGGGCCGGATCCCGGTCGCGCTGCGCGCCAAGGTGGTGGACTACCTCAAGCGGTGCCAGGGGCGCGACGGTGGCTTCGCCGCCGCGGCGGACTCGGGCGCCTCCCACGTGGTCCCGACCCTCTACGCGCTCCGGACGCTCGCGCTGCTCGACGCCCTCGACGCGATCGATCGGAACGGCGCCGCGATCTTCCTCCGGGCCCTTGCGCGCCCCGGCGGAGGCTACGCCGGGCGCCCCGTGGAGCCCGACGCGGCGCTCGGCACGACCTTCCACGCGCTGGCGGCGCTCGACGTCCTCGGGGCGATCGATCGCGCCGACGCCGACGCCACGGCGCGCTACCTCTCGTCGCACCGGACCGCGGACGGGGGCTTCGCGCTCCGGACGGGCATGGCTGCCTCCCCCCGCGCGACCTTCATGGCGGTGCGCTCCCTCAAGCTCCTGCGCGCGCTCGACGACGAGACCTCCGCCGCGGTCGCGCGCCACCTCGCGTCCTCTCGCTACTCGGGGAGGCTCCGCGAGGGGAAGTTCAGCACGCTCCCGGAGGTCGAGGAGGAGGAGAACGTGCTCGCGTCGCTCGCCGACCTCGGGCGCATGGACCTCGTGGACCGCGGCGCGGTCGAGCGGTTCGTGAACGGGCTGTACGTCGCGGAGAACGGCGGGTTCGGCCCGCAGCCAGGCGTCGGCACGACGCCGCCGAGCACCTACCAGGCCATCGCCTGCCTCGTCGCGCTGGGGCGCCTCCCGGAGCCGCCGCGCGGGTAGCCGGGCGCCGTCTTCGCCGTGGGCGGGGGATCCCGACTAGACTCCCACCCACATGCCCACTCATCAGACTGTCCGGGTACCGATGGCGGGGACGAAGCGGATCGTCCTCATCGCCCATGACCGGCGCAAGCCGGACCTCCTCGAGTGGGTTCGCTACAACGTCGCCGTCCTGCGCGAGCACCAGCTCTTCGCGACCGGGACCACCGGCGCCGTCGTGGCGAACGCGACCGGCCTGCCCGTGACGCGCTTCCGGAGCGGCCCGCTCGGCGGCGACCAGCAGGTCGGGGCGAAGATCGCCGAGGGCGCGCTCGACATCCTCGTGTTCTTCTGGGATCCGCTCGAGCCCCAGCCGCACGATCCCGACGTGAAGGCCCTCCTCCGGCTCGCGGTCCTCTACAACATCCCCACCGCCTGCAACCGGGCCACCGCCGACTTCCTCGTCGCGTCGCCGCTCTTCCACGGCGACTACGAGCGGACGCTCGAGGACCACTCGGGAGCGCGCGAGGAGCTCCTCGCCCCCCAGGTCGACTGAGAGACCGAGGGGTCGGCGTCGCGCCTCGACCTGCGATCAGCCGCTACTGCGCGAACTGGAGCTTCGCGGCGACCGCGATGACGCGCGCGTTCGGGTCGGTGACCGACTGGCGGTACGCGACGTCGACGCCTCCGCCGTTGGCCGACACGAGCCCCGCGCCGATCGACCACCACTTCGTGTCGAGCGTCTCGTCGATCATGTAGCCCGCGCGCAGCGGCGCGACGTCGCCGAGGAGCACCTCGGCGCCGAAGGCGTACCGGTTCGTGGTCCTCCCGCGCCGGTCGAGGTCCGCCCGCCAGTCGAACATCCCCTGGAAGCCACGGTCGGAGCCGATCGAGATCCCCGCGCCCACCCCGCGCGGGAGATCGAGCTCGTGGTTGGTCGGCGCGAGGTTGTAGCCGGCGAACCCGAGCGCGGCGTAGTCCGCCACCTGCCACAGGATCCCCGCGTCCACGGTGGCGGCGCTCACCGACCGCTCGCCGGAGAGATCGAGGTACTTCCCCGCCACGCCCAGGAAGATCCCGTCCGAGACCGGGCCCGCGAGGGCGAGATGGAAGATCGAGCCCTTCTCGAGCCCCTCGGTGGCCTGCCCGTAGGCCGCGGCCGCGGCGACGGAGCTCGAGAGCGAGTCGGCGACCGAGGCGCTGAAGATCTTCTCCGTGGTCTCGGCGCCCCGGCGCTCGAACCAGCCCTGCGCCTCGGCGGAGTAGCGCCGCCGGGCCGCCAGCGCCCCCGGGTTCACGTAGATGCCGTCATTGCCCGACGCGATCCCGATGGCCGCGCCGATGCCGATCGCCCGGGGGCCGGCCAGCTCGGCCACGCCGCCGGGGGCTACGACCTGCTGCGCTCCCGCGGCGAGCGGCAGCAGGGAGATCGCGAGAAGGACGATGGATTTCGAGGGCACGGCGCGAGGATATCGCCCGCACCTTCCGCAGCAAGAAAGCGGACGATATCCGCTCTGGGCGCCTTGGCCCCCGTCAGTGATGGCGCTATCGTCGTCGGGTGGTATCGGCTCCGGAGGTGGACGATGCGCAGGCGTGAGTTCGTCCAGTACCGGTCGCTCCTCCAGCACCAGCTGGCCGAGCTTCTGGGCCAAGGCGAGGTGACGGTTCGCGAGATGGTCTCGCGCGACGCGGAGGAGATCCCGGACCCGAACGATCGTGGCACCGTGGAGAGCGAGCGGAACTGGGCGCTCCGCCTCGGAGACCGCGACCGGCGGCTGGCCACCAAGATCGAGGCCGCCCTCTCGCGGCTCGAGCAGGGGACGTACGGGGTGTGCGAGACCTGCGGCAAGCCCATCACGGCGGGGCGGCTCAAGGCGCGCCCGGTGACCACCCTCTGCATCGACTGCAAGACCGAGTCGGAGAGGAGCGAGAAGAGCTAGAGCGCGCCGGGGGGAGGGGCTAGAGTCCCCGCCATGTCACGGATCCGTAAGGCGGTCATCCCGGCGGCGGGGCTCGGCACCCGCTTCCTCCCTGCGACCAAGGCGGTCCCGAAGGAGCTGCTCCCCATCGTCGACGTCCCCACGATCCAGCACATCGTGGCGGAGGCGGCCGCCGCCGGAGTCCACGACGTCATCCTGGTCTGCGCGCGCGGCAAGGACTCGATCGTCGACCACTTCGACATCGCGCCCGAGCTGGAGGCCCACCTCGAGCGGACCGGGAAGCACGCGCTGCGGCTCCAGATGCGGGAGATCGCCGAGATGGCCAACGTCGTGGTCATCAGGCAGCAGCAGCCGCTCGGCCTGGGCCACGCGGTCCTCTGCGCGAAGGCGCTCGTCGGCGACGAGCCGTTCGTCGTCATGCTGGGGGACGACATCATCGACGCGAAGGTCCCGGTCACGAAGCAGCTGGCGGACTGCTACGAGCGCCACCGGCTCGGCAGCATCGCGCTCATGGAGGTCGCGCCCTCCGAGACGAGCCAGTACGGCATCGCCGCCGGCAAGGCGATCGACGACCGGACGATGCGGATCGACCGGCTGGTCGAGAAGCCGAAGAGCGATCCGCCCTCCAACCTGGCCGTCATCGGCCGCTACGTCCTGCCGCCACGGATCTTCTCCTACCTGGAGCAGGTGACGCCGGGCGTCGGCGGGGAGCTCCAGCTCACCGACGCGCTCGCGATGCTGGCGCAGGAGGTCGGGCTCCTCGGGTACCGGTTCGAAGGGCAGCGCTTCGACGCCGGCGACAGGCTCGGGTACCTCAAGGCCAACATCGCGTTCGCGATGAAGCGGCCGGAGCTGGCGGCGCCCCTCCGCGAGTACATGAAGGAGATCGTGAAGTGACCCGCGCCCAGCGCTGGGTCGCGGCCGTCCTGCTCGCCGCGGTCGCCTTCCCCGCGGCCGCCTACATCCTGCCGGTCCCCGCCATCCTCAGGCGGCTCGCCGCCCGGCGTGCGGCGCAGTCGCTCGCGTCGCTGGAGCTGACCGGCACGCTCCAGGCG
>JBAVTL010000248.1:0-1686 GCA_049696175.1 Anaeromyxobacteraceae bacterium | reverse complement strand
GCCCTCCGGCGTCGAGGTCGCCAGATACGTGAAGATTTCATGGACATTGACGGCGCCGGGGAGATGCCCCGCGGCATAGGCCTCGGGGTTGCGGGTGTCGATGACGACACACGGCTCCTTCTTGAGGAACTCCGCGAGTTCGCCGGTAGTAATCAGAACGTCCGTCATGGCAGGCCTCTCCTGTTTGTGGTTGCAGTCAGGGTCGAACAGAAATCCTTCGTTGCTGGGTTTTTTGGCTCAATCACCCGCCAGCATCTTGCGAAGCTGCTTGGTGGCGGGGGTGACGATGGCGACGAAATAGGCTTCGCGCAGCCTGCGCTGGGCGCGATGGCTCTTGAGGTATCCGCGCGCGCCGCAATGCAGCATCGCGGCATGCGCGGCCGCGACGGCGGCATCTCCCATGCGCAGGCGAAGCGCGACAACACGGCGCCAGTAGCTGTCATCCGAATTGTAGGGATCGCTTGCCAGCGCCATCCCCTCCTTCTCGAATTCGGCGTACAGTTCGCGGAATTGAACCGGTTGCTGCGGCAGATAGCGGTTGACGTGGCCAAGGGGTGCTGCGACCTCGTCCATGATGGCGATGCAATCCTTGATCAGGCCAAGCGCCATCCCGGCCTGCAGCAGAATAAAACCGGCGCGGATTTTCTTGACGAAGGGTGCGGCCGGCTCGGCCAGGATCAGATCGTCTGACACGAAGACGTCGCGGAACTGGACGCCATAGGTGCCGGTGCCGTCCATGGCGAGGAACGGCTTGCAGGGCTGCAAGGTGATCGCAGGATCGGAACAATCGGCGAGGAACATCACGATGCCGCCGGGTTCGTCCTCGCGCTCGAAGATGGTGCCGAAGTAATGGTCGGGACCGAGGTTCGACACCCAGGGCAGCGCGCCCCGGACGACGTAGCCGCCCTCGACCTTGCGTCCTCTGAGCTTCAGCTTCTCGATCCCGAAGAAGCTTTTCATCGGATTGGAAAGGCCGGTTCCGCCGAGAATTTCCCCTGTCGCGAATTTGTCGCCAAATCTGGCGAGGAGTTTTGAATTGTCAGAATTGGCCGCGTACCAGACCAGCGTGTTCTGGCACCACGCCATGAAGGCGGTGGCGCCGCAGACCTCGCCGAGCGCCGAGATCGATTGAATGGCGCAGCGCAAATCCGCCGCGCCATTTTTGGGTTGATGGCTACCCCACGCGCCGACACCGCCGAGGCGCCGGAGCAGTTCGTCCGGATAGACAGTCCCCTCGTCGATCGCCGCCGCCTGGGGTGCGAGGTTTTTCCGGGCGATGAGTGCGACCTGATCGGCGATCGACGCCGATGGCAGGTCGTCCTCAACAGCCAGCCGAGATACAGCCAATGAACCCATGTGACCCTCCGCACCTCTTAGTGGTGGCTGTTTATGCGCTGACCTCGAGATTGACCGGGCGCGTGAAGGTGTTGGCGACCGGCGACCATTTCTTGACGTGGGTCACCAGCGCGTCGATCTCGCTTTGCGGAACGCCCTCGCATTCCATGTCGACCTTGACCCGCACGTCGGTGAAGCCGACCGGTTTCTCGCTGACGTCGCCAGTGCCCCAGACGGCGGTGATGTTGAGATCGCCCTCGAGCTGGAGTTCGAGCTTGTTGACGATCCAGCCGCGGTGAACCGCGTTGGCGTGCAGGCCGACCGCGAGGCACGAGCCGAGCGCGGCCAATG
>JBAVTL010000247.1:0-13755 GCA_049696175.1 Anaeromyxobacteraceae bacterium | reverse complement strand
CCGCGAGGTCGACCGCGCCCCGCCTCGCCGCGACCGGCTCGCTGCCTCCCGCGCCGCGGTAACGTGAGCTGCGACGCTCCCTGAGCTGGCCGCGGGCACCATTGACACGCGTTCCGCGATAACGGATGCTCCGGCACTCTAACGGAGCCGGAGCGCACGATGAGCGACGCACAGGGCGAACCTATCGATCCCAATGGAGATTTGACGCCGCTCGTCGGCTCGAACCTGCGGCGCGTCCGGGTCCGCCGCGGGCTCTCGCTGGAGCGGCTCGCGCAGGCGAGCGGCGTCTCGCGCGCGATGCTCTCGCAGGTGGAGCTGGGGCGGAGCACGCCGACGATCAACGTGGTCTGGCGCATCGCACACGCGCTGGAGGTCCCCTTCTCCTCGCTGATCGCCGAGGACGACACCAGGGGCCCGTCGGTCCTCCGGCGGAGCGACGCCAAGGTGCTCACCTCGCACGACGGCACCTTCACGTCGCGCGCGCTCTTCCCCTACGACAAGCCGCGGCGCGTCGAGTTCTACGAGCTGCGCCTCGCGCCCCACGGCGAAGAGCGCGCGGATCCCCACCCGCCTGGCACCATCGAGAACCTGGTGGTAGCGGCAGGCGCTGTCCAGGTCGGCGTTGGCGCGAGGGTAGAGTCGCTCGGAGCCGGCGATGCCGTCGTCTTCCAGGCGGACGCGCCGCACGTCTACGCGAACCCGTCGGACCGCGAGGCGATCCTCTACCTCGTGATGACCTACCCCGAGACCGTGGGGTAGCGCGGACGAGCTGGCGTCCCCGCTACTTCGGCTCCTTGCGCGGCGACTTGGGCTCCTCCTTCGCCTCGCGCTTGGCGCTCTCGCTTTGCCCCTGCGCCGACTTCTCCGCCTTCGCGTCCTCGTCCTCTATCTGGTGGATTCGCTGTTCGAGCGCGTGGAATCCGCCGCCCTTCTTCATCTCGGCCATGGCGACCTCCGTCACTAGGTGCCCTGAATTCTAACGCCGGTAGCGCCGGGTAGCCTCGGGGCACGCCCCATCGGAACGTGCCCCGATCGGGCGCCCCGAACGAACGGCTGCCACAGGGGCCACGCCTTGTGGGACCGCCTCGGGCCGATGCGCTCAGGGCGCTGGATTCGGCTGCCGCCGGTGGATCTGATCGATCTCGCGCGCCACCTCCTCGGAGAGCGTGAGATCGACGCTGGCGACGTTTCGCTGGAGCTGCTCCAGCGTCGTGGCGCCGACGATGGTGCTCGTCACGAAGAAGCGGTCGTTGACGAAGGCGAGCGCCGCCTGCGCCGGATCGAGGCCGTGGCGACGGAAGAGCTCCACGTACTCGCCGGTCGCCCGCTCGGCCTCGGCGTTGCTGTAGCGCTGGAAGCGCTCGAACCGCGTCACGCGCGCGCCCTCCGGCCGCGCGCCACCGACGTACTTGCCGCTCAGCGTGCCGAAGGCGAGCGGTGAGTAGGCGAGCAGCCCGGCCTCCTCGCGCCACGCGATCTCGGCGAGGCCGATCTCGAAGGAGCGGTTCAGGAGGCTGTAGGGGTTCTGGATGCTCGCCACCCTCGGGAGGCCCCGAGCCTCCGCGAGTTGCAGGAAGCGGGCGAGCCCCCAGGGCGTCTCGTTGGAGACGCCGATGGCGCGCACCTTGCCGCTCTTCACGAGGAGCCCGAGCGCGTCGAGCGTCTCCTCGATGGAGACGGTCTCCTCGTCCCTCGCCGGCTCGAAGCCGAGCTTCCCGAAGGTGTTCGTCGTCCGGTCCGGCCAGTGGAGCTGGTACAGGTCGATGTAGTCGGTCTTCAGGCGCCCGAGGCTCTCGTCCAGCGCCTCGACGAGGTTGGCCCGCGTGAAGCTCGTCCGGCCACCTCGGACGTGGGAGGGCCGGACGCCGTCGCGCGCCGGTCCGGCCGCCTTGGTGGCGAGGACGATCCGCTGGCGGCGCGCCGGCGACCGCGCGAGCCAGCTGCCGACGATGGACTCGGTCCGTCCCTGGGTCTCCGGCCGCGGCGGGACCGGGTACATCTCCGCGGTGTCGATGAGGTTGACGCCGGCGTCGAGCGCCAGGTCGAGCTGGGCGTGGCCGTCGGCCTCCGTGTTCTGCTCGCCGAAGGTCATGGTACCCAGGGCGATGACGCTGACGTCGACGCCGGTGCGGCCGAGCTTGCGGTATTTCATTTGAGCCTCGTCTCGAGGAGGGGCAGGAGCGGGACAGCAGGGCGCTGATTCGCTATACCGGACATATGTCTGCTACCACGGATTATGCCGCGCCGCCACCCAAGCGCCACCTTCCCAGGCGGCGCCGCGAGCTGACCGTTCGCGCGGTCGCGGTCGCCGTCCTCGTGGCGGCGCTCATGGGCGCGGCCGAGCCGCTCGTGGTCCTCAAGATTGGGTACGGCCCCAACCTCTCCGTGGTCAGCGCCTTCCTCGGCTTCATCGTGATCTCGCTCGTCGGGCTCGCGACCGGGGTGCGCGGCACCCGCTGGGAGACCAACCTGGTCCAGACCGCGGGCACCGCAGCCGGCGCAGGGGTCGGCTTCATGGCGGTCGTCCTCGCCGCCATCGACATGCTGAACGATCGGGGGCTGCTCTCGATCCACCTCTCCTCCCTCCAGATCTTCGCGTGGCTGACCCCCGCCGGAGTCCTCGGGGTGCTCCTCGCGGTCCCGCTCCGCAAGCACTTCATCGACGACGAGAACCTGCCGTTCGCCGACGGAACGGCCGCGGGGCTGACGCTCCTCGTCCTCGACGAGGGGCCGAAGGTGTCAGGCCCCAGGGTCGCTGCGCTCGGAGTCGGCGGGCTCGTCTCCGCGCTGCTCACGCTCGCCCGCGACGGCCTCCGCTGGCTCCCTGGGGCCATCCCCTTCACCGCGATCACGCCGCACGCGGCCGCCCTGCGGCTCGGCGCGGAGGTCGGCGTCTTGTCCATAGGCGCGGGGATGCTCGTCGGCCTCCGCGTCACCCTGTCGATGGGGCTCGGGATGGCCCTCGCCTGGATCGTCGCGCCGGGGCCGCTCCTCGCGAGCGGCGTCGTCCCGGAGCTGACGTTCAACACCTTGCTCCAGCGCTGGACCATGTGGCCGGCGACCGGGCTGATGGTCGCAGGCGGGCTGACGGCGCTGACGCTCCGGTGGCGGGAGGTCGCGCGGACCTTCACGGGGCTCGCCGCCCCAGGGGCCGGGGATGGTGACGACCTGCCGATGAGGTGGGTGGTCGGGGGCGGGCTCGCGGCGTCCGCCACCCTCGCGCTCGTCCAGTGGCGCTCTCTCGGCTTCCCGATCTGGCTGACGCTGCTGTCGATCGCGCTGTCGGTCGTGCTGATGCTCGTCGGCATCCGGGTGCTCGGGGAGACCAACTGGGCTCCCATCAGCGCCATGGCCAACGTGATGCAGGCCGTCTTCGCGCTCCTCGTGCCCGGCCACGTCCCGATCAACATGATCGGCTCGGGCATGAGCGGGACGATCGCCGGAAACGGCGAGCACCTGATGCAGGACTTCCGCGCCGGGAAGGTCGTCGGCTCGTCCAACCGGAACCTGACCCTCCTTCAGCTGGTCGGCGTGCCGGTGGGCGCGCTCGCCGTCGCCATCGCCTATCCCGCCGCGCGCGCCCGCTTCGGGATCGGCGGCGCAGGGGGGCTCACCTCGCCGATCAGCGTGAAGTGGGCGGGCTTCGCCGAGCTGCTGTCGCGCGGCTTCGGCGCGCTGCCTTCGAGCGCCTTCGCCGCGCTCCTGATCGCGCTCGCCGTCGGCCTCGTGCTCACGCTCGCCGAGAACACGCGGATCCGGCGTTGGGTCCCCTCACCTACCGCGATCGGCATCGGGATGCTGATCCCCGCGAACGCCGTCGTGCCCATGGTCCTTGGCGGGATCGTGAGCACCCTCTGGCGCCGCACCGATCCTCGCCGCGAGCAGGTCTACGCGACACCGCTCGCGGCCGGCTTCATCACCGGGGAGGCGCTCGTCCTCCTCTTCCTCGCGCTGGCGTCGGTCTTGAGCTGAGGATCAGCTCCGCATTCCCCAGCGGCGCACCGTCCGCGCCTCGATGCGCTTGAAGATGCCGTTCTCCACGGCCAGCCCGATCAGCACGACCACGACCAGCCCGGCGAAGACCTGGGGCATCTCGAGCAGGTTCTTCCGCTCGTAGATGTACCAACCGATCCCGCCCTGGCCCGAGCTGACGCCGAAGACCAGCTCCGCCGCGATCAGGGTGCGCCACGCGAACGCCCACCCTGCCTTCAGCCCCGTGAGCAGGTGCGGCGCCGCCGCCGGCACCAGGATCCGGAGGGCGAACCGGGGGCCGCGCAGGCCGTAGTTTCGCCCCACCATCCGGAGGGTGGGGCTGACGCCCGCGAAGCCTGCGTGAGCATTGAGCGCGGCGGGCCAGACCACGGCATGGACGAGCACGAAGACGATGCTCCCCTGCCCGATCCCGAACCAGAGCAGCGCGATCGGGAGCAGCGCCACCGCGGGCAGCGGATTCAGCATGGCCGTGAGCAGCTCGAGCAGGTCGGCGCCGAGACGGGTCCCGACGGCGAGCAGGGTGAGCGCCGTCGCCAGCGCGACCCCGACCGTGTAGCCGACGAGCAGCAGCCGGAGGGAGGACGCGATCCGGGCGAGGAGCTCGCCGTGGAGCAGCTCCTCGACGAGCGCGCTGGAAGTGGCCGAGAAGGTCGGCACGAGCAGCGGGTTGGCCAGGTGGCGGGCGTACGCCTCCCAGAGCCCAGCCAGGGCGGCGAGCAGCACGAGCTTCCGGAGCCAGCCCTGGTCCCCGAGCCACGCGAGGAGGAGCCGCGGCCCTGCAGTTGCCCCTTCGGCCTCGGGCGGCGGCGCAGCGACTGCGACGACCTGCTCTACGCTCATATGCTCCAGTCCCCCACTCCCTCGAAGAGGAGCTCCCGGACGTGCGCCTGCGTAGACTCCGTGGAGCCCGCGAGCGGGCCTTCGCCCACCCGCAGGTCCGCCCGCACGCGCCCCGGGTGCGCGGACATGAGCACCACCCGAGTGCCGACCCGCAGCGCCTCGGCGATGTCGTGGGTCACGAAGACCAGCGTGAAGCGGGCGGCCCTCCAGAGATCGAGCAGCTCGTCCTGCATCCGCTGGCGCGTGAGGGCGTCGAGGGCGGCGAACGGCTCGTCCATGAGCACCACCTCCGGCTTCAGCGCGAGGCAGCGGGCGATGGCCACGCGCTGCTTCATCCCGCCGGAGAGCTCGTGCGGGTAGGCGTCGGCGAAGCTCGTGAGGTTCACCCGGGCGACGTGCTCCCTCGCGATGCTGAGCGCCTCCGGTCGCGCGAGGCCGCGCGCGGATCTGAGGGCGAAGACGACGTTCTCGGTGACGGTCAGCCAGGGGAGGAGCTGCTCGAACTCCTGGAAGACCACCACGCGGTCGGGACCGGCCGCGATCACGTCCTTCCCACGCAGTGAGATCCGGCCCGCTGCCGGCCGGTGGAAGCCGGCGATGGCTTTGAGCAGCGTCGACTTCCCGCAGCCCGAGGGCCCCAGCAGCGCCACCCGCTCCCCCTCCTCCACCTGGAAGGAGACCGCGTCGGTGGCGTCCACCAGGCGCCCGGCGCTCCGGTAGCGTAGCGTCACCTCCGCCACGTCTAGGAGTGGCACGCCGCGACCTGGTGCAGTCACGGCCGGTCAGCTCCCCGGCTGCGTGTGCACGGTGGGGAAGAACAGGTCGCGCCAGTCCTTCGGGCGCGCGGAGACGGTCCCGACGCGCGCGAGGAACTCCGCGAACACGCCCACCCGCTCCGGCGTCGTCGTGTAGCGGATGGTCGGATCCTCGATCTGCGCGACCACCGAGGCGACGCTCTCCTTGGAGCCCGTGACCCGGAGGTAGGTCTCCGCGGCGGCCTTCGGGTTCTTCTGGATCCAGGCGATGGCCTCGGACAGCGCCCCGTAGACCACCGCGAAGGTCCTCGGGTTGGCGTCCGCGAAGGCCTGCGAGGAGGAGAGCACGTTGAAGGTGTGGGGCCCGCCCAGGAGGTCGTACGAGGAGAGCACCTTCCGGACGCGCTTGTCGGCCAGCTCCTGCGCCACGAAGGGGGGGCTGGCGGCGTGGCCGGTGACCTCGGAGCGGCCGGAGAGCAGCGCCGCCGCGGCGTCGGGGTGCTTCAGCGCCACGGTGAGCGGGTCGAGCCGGCCGAAGTTGCCGACGCCGAACGCCTTCTCGGCAGCGATCTGCAGCACCACAGCCTGGATCGAGATCTTCACCGAGGGGACCGCGATCCGGTCCTTCGCGCCGAAGTCGGCGATCGTCTTCACCGCCGGGTTGGTGGTGTTGACGACGACGGGCGTGGAGATGAGCGCCGAGACGCCCTTCACCTTGCCGCCCGACTTCGCCCAGAGCAGGACGAGCGGCGTGACGCCGGTCGAGATGTAGTCGACGCTGCCGGAGAGGAGCGCGTCGTTGGACGGGGCGCCGCCACCGAGGACGGCCCAGGTGACCTTGACGCCGCCGAGCCCCGCCTCCCCCGCGCGACGCTCGATGAGCTTCTGGTCCTCCAGCACCAGGAGCGGCAGGTACCCCAGACCGTGCTGCCGGGCGATTCGGACCTCCTTCACCTCCGCCGCCGGCGCGGCGGGGACGGCCAACGCCGCGAAGGCGAGGATCGCGAGGACGGACTTCCGGATGCGAGACATGGTGCTCCTCCTGACTGGGGCTACCGCGCCAGCCGGTCGAGGTGGGTGAGGAAAGGGCGCTCCGCCTCCTGGCGGGCGCGGCGGACGTCGTACGAGAGGTCGGAGACCTCGCTCGGCTGGATGAGCCAGACGGCGGCGAGGTCTCCCTCCGGCAGGCGGGCACGCAGCGCCTCGTAGTGGCGCCGGAACTCGGGACCGGCGACGAGCGACTTCACCGGACGCCCGACGATCTCGACCGCCTCCTGCCCCCTGCGAAGCGTGACGGCCACCGGCCGGTCGAACCAGAGCCCCGCCACGAGATCCCGCTGGGTCTCAGAGCCCTCCAGCCGCTCCAGGTAGACGAGGTGGCCGCCGGGACCCAGGTGGATCGAGTCGTCGACGGTGGCGCGCGGGCGCCCGGCGCGATCGCTCGTGGCGAGCACCTTCACCGTGGCGGGATCGTCGAGCAGCGCCTTGACGCGTGGTTCGAGGGCGACGGCGGTGGTCACAGGAGCCTCGAGAGGTCGGTGTCGGGGTGATTGCCGCAGTGGCGGTAGTCGTCGAAGTCGATCGGGAGGCCGTGGCGGACGCGCAGATCGTGCAGCCCCTTCGCGAGCGCCACGTAGTAGCCGAGCGACGCGTTGCGCTGCCCGGCGAGCGGCGTCCCGGGGCGCGGCGACCAGACGATGAAGACGGTGCTGACGCCGCGAGCGGCGAGCTCCTCCGCCTCGTCCAGCGTCCGCTTCAGGGCCTCGGCCTCGGATCTGAAGCCGTTCGGGCGCGCGAGCTCGACGCCGGCGACGATCCCGGTGTTGACCCGGCCGCGGCCGAAGATGTCCACCGCGCGCGCCAGCCGGTCCTTCCACTCGCGGTAGCCAACCCACCGCGCCTTGCCGGGGCAGATCCAGGAGAAGAGCTTCTCGTCCAGCACCTCGACGTCGGCCGTGTAGCTCATGAGGCCGGTGCGGGCGTGGAGCCGCTCGAGCTGATCCGTCTCGAAGGCCGTGCCGATCAGCTGGCTCGGGAAGCGCGGGGTCCTGAACGCCGAGCCGATGGCCTGGAGGATCTCGATGTAGTAGTCGACCTCCGCGTCGAACGGACGGGCGCCGCGGGTGTTGGAGCCCGCCGTCAGGCAGAGGCCGGCGAACCGCCCGGGCTCGCGCAGCGCCTCGGCGATCGTCTCGCGCACGTCCTCCGGGTCGAGGCGCGGCGGGATGCCGAGGTCGTCCTTTCCCTTCCGCGTCTGCTTGACGATGTCGCAGAAGAGGCAGCCCTCGTCCTCGTTCCAGAAGTGGCAGTGGCGGTACGGGAAGACGTTGAGCCGCTGGGGACGCGCGCTCACCACGTACTTCATTGGCAGCCCGGAGCGCGTCGTCTTCGCGTAGTAGTCCGGCCGCGGCCAGTACTCGACCTCCTCGATGACCTCGCCGCCGTCCACGAGCGCGAGGCGGCCGTCCACGTGATCGACGACGTAGGGCCCCTCGTCGGGCGGCGTCGGGGTGGTGATGATGGAGCTGCCGTCGCGCAGGAGCAGCGACTCCGGCCGGGGCGCCAGCTTCCCGTCCCGGGCGCCGAAGATGTGCGTCCCGGTGACCGAGTGGCGGGTCTCGTCGAGGAGCGCGAGGGCGCCCTCGGTGTAGTGGACGCCCCGCCGCTGCACGTCGGTCTTGACGATCACCAGGCGTGGGACGTCGGGGTGGCGAGCGCAGGCGGCGTCCAGCTCGGAGGCGCCCTCCTTCGGGTGGAGCGGACTCACTGCTGAGGGGCCAGTCATCGCTCACCCCACCTCTGCGCGAAGCGAATCCGCCAGATCCGTCCGCTCCCACGAGAAGCCGCCGTCCGGCGTCGGCGTCCGGCCAAAGTGGCCGTACGCGGCGGTACGGGCGTAGATGGGCCTCGTCAGGGCCAGCCGCTCGCGGATGGCCCGCGGCGTGAGCGAGACGGTCTTCCGGACGGCCTGGGCGATCTTCGCGTCTGGCGCCTTCCCGGTTCCCTGCGTGTCGACGTAGATGGCGAGCGGCTCCGCGACGCCGATGGCATAGGCGATCTGGATGAGGCACCGTTCCGCGAGGCCGGACGCCACCACGTTCTTGGCCACGTAGCGGGCGGCATACGCCGCGGAGCGATCCACCTTGCTCGGGTCCTTGCCGGAGAACGCGCCGCCGCCGTGAGGCGCCGCGCCGCCGTAGGTGTCGACGATGATCTTCCGGCCGGTGAGGCCGGTGTCGGCGGCGGGGCCGCCGTGGACGAAGGAGCCGGTGGGGTTCACGAGGATCCGGGTGTCCGCCGTCAGCCAGCCTTCGGGCAGCACCTCCTTCAGGACCTTTCCGACGAGGTCCCGGAGGGCGGCGTTGGAGAGGCTGGCCGTGTGCTGGTGCGAGACGACGGCCGTGTGGACGCGGACCGGCTTGGCGTTCACGTACTCGACGGTCAACTGCGACTTTGCGTCGGGGCCCAGATCCTTGTCGCCAGCCTTCCGCCGCTCGGCGAACTTCTCGAGGATCCGGTGCGAGTACTGGAGCGGGGCCGGCATGAGCTCCGGCGTCTCCCTGCACGCGAAGCCGAACATGAGCCCCTGGTCTCCTGCCCCCTCTTCGCCGTCCTCCCGGTCCACTCCCTGCGCGATCTCTGCCGATTGCGCGTGGACGTGTGACTCGAAGCGGAGCGTCTCCCAGTGGAAGCCCGGCGCGGCGTACCCCACGTCGCGGATGGCGTTGCGCGTGAGCTGCTCGAGGTTCGCCTCCGCGCCGCGGACCTCCCCAGCGACGACGACGCGGTCGGTGGTGACGAGCGTCTCGATCGCGACGCGCGCCTTCGGCGCCTCGCGGAGGTAACCGTCGAGGAGCTCGTCGGAGATCCGATCGGCGACCTTGTCGGGATGGCCTTCGGAGACGGACTCGCTGGTGAACAGGTGGTGGGTCGGCATCGGCATGGCTCCTGGTGAATGCAGCGGTCGAACGAGCTCGTGAACGGCTCACGACGTGACGACGAGCCGGTGAGTACCTCTATCCGTTATCGCGGATGCCGGTCAAGTCGTGGCGCCACTGTGCGGCCGCATGTCGGCGACGCCCGATGGCCGCGTCCGTGTTAACGGTTGGCCGTCCGTCGCCGATGCTGGGCGGCCCGTGCCCCCAGACGGCCGTCGGCCGTGACCCACTCGAATCGGCTCATGGCTCGCGCGCCGAAGGCGCGCACGTCGCTTGCAGAGCCCCTCCCCTCACACACACCACGAACCGCGCTGTTGCTCCTGCGCGGACTGCGAAAGAGCCGGACATGACCAAGAGAGTGCTGGGGCTGGACATCGGATCGCGCTCGGCAAAGGGCGTGCTGCTCGCGGGTGACGAGATCTTCACTGCCATCCGTCCGACCGGCTTCAACATGCAGGAGACCGGGAACGCGCTCGTCGAGGAGCTGCTCCAGAAGGGGCGCACGACGAAGGGGGAGCTCAACTACATCGTCGGGACCGGCTACGGCAGGATCACCCTCGGCTTCGAGGGGATCCCGTACGGGGACGTGACCGAGATCTCCTGCCACGCGAAGGGCGCGCACTTCCTCCACCCCAACGTCAGGACGATCGTCGACATCGGCGGGCAGGACTCGAAGGCGATCAAGGTCGATCCGAGGAACGGCAAGGTCGCTGGCTTCGTGCTCAACGACAAGTGCGCCGCAGGCACCGGGAAGTTCCTGGAGATGATCGCCGCGTCGATCAACCTGCCGGTGGAGCAGCTCGGCGAGGCCGCGCTGGCGTCCACGAAGGTCGTGAAGGTGACGAGCCAGTGCGTGGTCTTCGCCGAGTCCGAGGTGATCTCGCTCAAGGCCCAGGACGTGAGCCAGGCCGACATCGCCGCGGGCGTCCACCTCTCCGTGGCTCGGCGAGTCGGAAACCTCCTGTCCCGCGTCGGGATCGAGTCGGACGTCGTCTTCACCGGCGGCGTCTCCAAGAACAGGGGGATGCGGCGAGCGCTCGAGGAGGTCATCAAGGCCGACTTCGTAGACCTGCCGCTAGACGCCCAGTACGCGGGCGCGCTCGGAGCGGCCGTCTACGCGCGCGAGTTCTCGGAGGGCCAGGTGGTCAAGCGGGAGCACCGCCGCAAGGACCGCGATCTGCTCGGCTCGCTCCGCCACGACCTGGGGCGCGCGAAGGAGATCCTCAGTGACGCGAGCTAGCGGCGACTCCGGTCCGAAGCGCGCAGGGTACTTCTGCGTCTACACCCCCGCCGAGCTGATCGCCGCGGCCGGCGCGACGCCAGTGCGCCTCTTCAAGGGTGGCGACGCCAACACGGTCAACAGCGGCGAGGTCCACACCCGCAGCTTCTTCTGCCAGTTCGCGCAGTACAGCGTGGGCGCCTTCCGCGAGGGAGATCCGCTCTACACCTCGGTGGACAAGCTCTACCACTTCAACACCTGCGACCAGATGAAGAAGGGGGTCGAGGCGATCGGCGAGTTCTTCGACGTGCCGTACCGGATGCTCTGCCTCCCTCGCGAGCGGAACCGGGCCGCCTCCCGCGAGTTCATGCGCCGCGAGGTGGAGTTCATGCAGAAGGACGTGGAGGAGCTGACCGGCAACCGGGTCACCGAGAGCGGGCTGCGGGCCGAGATCTCGCGCTACAACCGCGCGCGCCGGTTGCTGAAGGCCATCTCCGAGCTGCGCAAGCGGGACGATCCTCCGATCACCGGCGGCGAATATCTCGAGTTGGTGAAGGCCTTCTACTACCTGCCGATCGAGAAGAGCACCGAGCACTTCGAGCGGCTGCTCGCCCAGCTCACCGCCGAGCAGCCTTCTGGCGAACGCCCGCTTCGCATCATGGTCTCCGGTGGCATCGTCGCCGACGGAGACCACCGGCTCGAGGAGCTCCTGGAGAATGAGCTCGACACCCGGATCGTGGTCGAGGACCACTGCACCGGCCTCCGGCCGTTCTACGGCCAGATCCCCGAGGACGTCCCTCCGCTCCAGGCGCTGTCGGACGGCTACCTCGACTCAGCACCTTGCGCGCGCATGAAGCCGCTCACCGAGCGGCTCGACTTCAGCGAGCAGCTCGCCCGGGAGTATCGGGTGGATGCCATCGTCTACGTGAGCCTCAAGTTCTGCAGCTGCTACGCGATCACCGGGAACACCTTCGCGAAACGCTTCGAGAAGCTCGGGATCCCGGTCCTGGAGCTCTCCTCCGACTATTCGGAGAGCGACCTGGGTCAGCTCCGGACCCGGATCGGTGCCTTCCTGGAGCTGCTCAAGAAGGGAGAGACCGATGTCCGCGTCCCAGCCTAGCCCGGTCATCCAGCTTACGCGCCGCTCCGAGCACGCGGAGCTCGGCCAGATCGACTACCTCAAGTCGCGCACCGGCTCCCGCGCCGTCGACGGGATCTTCGACCTCGCGCTCACGTACATCCAGCGTGCGGACGAGGCACATCACCAGGGGCGCAAGGTGGTCTACGGCGGCGGGATGACCGATGCCCCGATCATCCACGCGACGGACACCTTCCCTTGCGTCTTCCCCGAGCTCGGCCGCCTCGCCGGGGACGGCTCGGTCGCGCTCGCGGAGGACTACTTCCGCATCGCCCGCGAGACCTGCTCCATGGTGAAGGCCACCATGGGGGAGCTGCTCAAGCGGAAGGCGCTCTTCAAGCGGCTCATCAACTACTGCTCGCTCTGTGAGCCCTACAACGCGGCCTTCGAGGTGCTGAAGGACGAGGGGTACGACATCTACTCGGTCGACCTGCCCTACCGCGCCGAGGGGGTCGACGGGGAGCGCTTCGAGAGCCTGGTGGACTTCGCCGAGCAGGAGCTGCTCGGCCTCGCGACGTGGCTCGGAGGGGCCTACGACGAAGCCCGGCTCGGACAGGAGATCCGTCGGCTCAACCGCCTACACGCCAAGGTGCGGCGGATCCTGGAGCTCCAGACCTCCAACCCCGACTACATCGGCACGCTCGAGACGCTCTTCGTCTGGAACGGCGCCAACCACAACTACGGCGTGCCGCGGGAGTACGAGGAGCTGCTCGACCAGCTCACGGACGAGCTGGAACGGTACGCGAAGCGCGGCGTCGAGTCGACGCGGGTCCCCATCATCTGGGCCGGCGGGCGCGGCCAGGAGTTCGGCCTCTACAAGCTCTTCGACGACCTGAACGGCTACATCTCCAGCTGGACGATGAACGGCCTGCTCCTGCGCGACTACGACGAGAGCCTGCGTCCGCTACGGGCCGTCGCCCGGAACACGGTCATCGGGATGGGCGGCCCCGGCGGCTCGAAGGACCAGCTCCCGCACCTCGAGACCGCGATCCAGAAGACAGGGTCCAAGGGGATCATCTTCTACGGCTACTTCGGCTGCTCGTTCAGCTCGGTCAACTTCGAGGTGCTGAAGAAGCACTTCAACGCGGCCGGAATCCCTTCCCTGATCCTCGACGGCTCCTTCCAGACCGGCGAGCCGACCGGTCAGAACGTCACGCGCCTCAAGGCCTTCATGGAGATGTTCGAGTAGCGCCCGCGGACGACGCCCCGTGGCCCTCTCGCTCGACAGATCCGGCCCGCGCCCGCGGCCGCCCGGCGCCGCGCTCCCCAGCGGCGCCGGGCTCGCGGGGGGCTTCATGGCGCTCAGCGTCCTCGTGGGGTCCGCGGGCGGCGTGATGCAGCTGGGGGTCCCCCTGCTAGCGCTGAGCCGAGGGGCCACCAACGCGCAGGTCGGCGTAATCCGCTCCATTGGCGGGCTCGGGATGCTCCTGGTCGTCATCCCGATCGGCTTCCTCGTGGATCACCTCGGCGCGCGGCGCGTCTTCCGGTTTGGCGCCATCGCGGGTGCGGCGATCGCAGCCGCCTACGCGGCCGCCCCACCTTCGCTGGCGGTGATCCTGCTCATGGGGCTCGAGGGGCTCTTCGCTCCGCTCCGCTTCACCGCCCTCACCGCGTCCTTCTACGGGAAGCTCGACTCGATCGGGGTCGACAAGGCCGGGTGGTTCAAGGCGTCGATGTCGGTGGGGCTCACCTTCCTGGGGCCGATGGTCGGCGGCCTCCTGGCACGGAGCGCGGGGTTCTCCGTCCTGTTCGGCGTCGTCCTCGTCTTGCACCTCGTCTCCGCCTCGGTCGTCGCGATCGCAGGGCTCGAGGGGCCGCGCGTGCACACCGCCTCGTCACCAGCGCCTCGCCGGACCGGCCGCGCGGCGGAGC
>JBAVTL010000246.1:0-3474 GCA_049696175.1 Anaeromyxobacteraceae bacterium | reverse complement strand
GCGCGACGTTCTCGCGCGTGACGACCCTCGCGACCTCGACGACGCTCGACAGGCAAAGGCGGCCGTCCCGCAGGGGCGCGGCCACCTCGGGGAATCGCTGGATCAGCTCCGCAGCGGTCTTGCGGTGGAAGGCCGCGCCGGCTGAGAGCTTCAGCTCGCGGTGCAAGAAGTAGAAGAGGCTCGTGTAGCCCAGCTCCTCCCAGCTCCGCTTCGCGTCAAAGGCCGCGAGGGCGAGGAGGAAATCGGCCATCGCCCCCTGCTCGAGGCGGAGGAGGTCGTGGAGACGGGAGGTGAGCTCGCGGGCGGTGTCCATGGAGCCACTCTCTCACGCGAATTCGCACCCTCCGTAAACGCTCACGTTCGAGGTACGGGGCGTTGTTCGAGAGGGGGGCTTCTGCCTCCGCGCGCAGGTCCTCTGCGTCGCGCAGGGCTCGACCGGCGCATCCTGGAACGCGTCACAGGAGGCGCGTGGCACCGGAAGGTCGATTCGATTTCGCGGGCGTCAAGCGTCACCCCGGGTGACACCCATGAGGGACGGACCGAGTCCGCCGAGAGCCGCTCCGCCGCTCGGGGGCGTCGCACCTCTCTCAGCCGCTGGCGCGGCGCAGGGGCCCCGGCGCGCCCCTCGCGTCGCTCCCGCTCATGAGCCGCTTCTGGCTCGGAGACCTGCCTGTCGGAGGTGTCGCGCCGCCGGTCGGAAGCGCACTGCGGCGCGACCTGCGGGACACGACTTGTGTGGGATCACGAGCCCACCGGGGAAGAGGAAAGGGTGAGGGGGGCATCGTGGCGCCAGGAGCGTTGGGCCCCTAAGATGACCACATGGCCCGCCGCGCCCGCCAGATCGTCAACATCGCCGCCGCCAAGGCCCGACTCCCGGAGCTGGTCCGACGCGCCGCCGCCGGCGAGGAGATCGTGATCGCGCGCGACAACCGGCCGGTGGCCAGGCTGGCGCCGCCGGTGGCGCTCGCGCCGGACTTCGACGCGACGCCGAAGGACTTCGAAGGCTACCTTTAGTGACCCGTTCGACCGGCTTCTGGCTGCCCAGACGCTGGAGGAGCGCGTCGCCATCGTCTCTGTCGATGCCGTCTTCCGTAAGTACGGCGTGAAGCGGATCTGGTGAGGGCTCGTCCTGAGCTAGGATCCACCCCTCATGGGCAAGCGCGACATCCCTCCTCCGCCCGCCGCCCCCGCGGCGCCCTTCAACTCGCCCTTCGCGAAGCTCGCGGAGCTGAAGGCCGGCGTCCCGCCCGCGCCGCCTCAGCCGGCCGCCCCACCGAAGGCGCCCGCGGCGAAGTCCCCGAAGCCTCCGCCCGCGCGCGCCGTGGTCCGGATCGAGCGGAAGGGGCGCGGCGGCAAGGAGGCGACGGTGATCGAGAAGCTGGCGCTCCCGCCGAAGGAGCTGGCGAGCTGGGCCGACACGCTGAAGCGCTCGCTCGGCTGCGGCGGGACCGTCGAGGACGACGCGATCGTCGTCCAGGGCGACCAGCGCGAGCGGGTCCGTAAGTGGCTCGAGGCGAAGGGGGTCGGGAAGGTGACCGTCGCGGGCTGAGGGCGCGACGAGAGTGGCTCACCTCAGGATCCTGAAACCCGTCGCCACGCCCTCGGCAGGGCCCCACTTTGCGTCCACCCACTCGACGCGCGCGCCGGTCGGGCCGTGCTCGCACCAGCGCGCGAAGACCTCGACCTTGCTCCGCTCCCCCTCGGCCTTGGCCTCGACGCGGCCGTCAGGCAGGTTCGTCACCCAGCCGTCGAGTCCGAGCCGCTCGGCCTCGAAGACCGCCGACTGGCGGAACGCGACCCCCTGGACGAGGCCGGTGACGAAGAGGTGGACGCGGGCGCGGTCGGTCATCGGGATCGATTCTTGCCGCCGGGACGCTCCCGTCAAGCCTTGAGCAGCGCGAGGAACTCCTCCTCGCCGACCACCTTGACCCCCAGTGACCGCGCCTTCTCCAGCTTGGAGCCCGCGTCCTCCCCCGCGACCACGAGGTCGGTCTTCTTCGAGACGCTCCCGGAGACCTTGCCGCCGCGCCGCTCGATCTCCGCCTTGGCGTCGTCCCGGCTCATCGACGAGAGCCCGCCGGTGAGGACCACCGTCCTCCCCGCGAACGGCCCGCGCGCGTCGATCTGCTCGGCCGCCGGCCGGACGCCCGCCGCTACGAGCCGGCGCACGACCCTGACGTTCTGCGGCTCGGCGGTCCAGGCGCGGATCTCCCGGGCCACCTCGGGCCCGACGTCCTTCACCGCCTGGAGCTCCTCCTCCGACGCGACGAGCAGCCTGTCCAGGTCGCCGAAGTGGCGTGCGAGCGCCGCCGCGGTCGCCTCGCCGACCTGGGGGATCCCGAGCCCGAAGAGGAGGCGCCGGAGCGTCGTCGACTTGGAGCGCTCGAGCGCGTCGACGAGGTTCCTCGCGGCCTTCTCGGGGAGCTTCCTCGCCGCCTCCTTGCTCCCCGCGCCAGCCTCCTCCGCGACCTTCCTCGGCCGGCTCGTCAGCGCCTGCCACTCCGCGAACGGCACCGCGTAGAGGTCCGCGAAGTCCTTCACGAGCCCCCTGGTCACGAGGTCCCTGCAGAGCTCGTCGCCCAGCCCCTCGACGTCCATCGCCCGGCGCTGCGCGAAGTGGAAGAGCCGCGCCCTGAGCTGCGCGGGACAGGCGGCGCCGGTGCAGCGGTTGACCGTCTCCCCCTCCTCCCGGACGACCGCGGCGCCGCACTCCGGGCACGCGGCCGGGAAGACGAACTCCACCTCCTCCCCCGTCCGCCGCTCCTTGATCACCTTCACCACCTCGGGGATCACCTCGCCAGCGCGGCGCATCAGGACCCAGTCACCGACGCGGACGTCCTTGCGGCGCAGCTCGTCCTCGTTGTGGAGCGTCGCGTTGGTGACCGTCGCGCCCGAGAGCCGCACCGGCTCCACCACCGCCACCGGCGTCAGCACGCCGGTCCGCCCGACCTGGGCGTGGATGCTCACCACCCGCGTCGCCTCCTCCTGCGGCGGGTACTTGAAGGCCACCGCCCAGCGCGGGGTCTTCGACGCGGCCCCGAGCCGCCGGCGCCAGTCGAGGTCGTCCACCTTCACCACGATCCCGTCGGTGTCGTACGGCAGCGCGAACCGCCCCTCGGCCATCCGGTCGCGAAACCGCTTCACCTCCTCGATCCCCTCGCAGGGCTGGCTGCCCGCGCCGGTGTCGAAGCCCCAGCCGCGGATCGCCGCGAGCTTCTCCCATTGGGTCGCCCAGGGCGATCCCCCGGGCGTGAGCGCCTCGTAGCCCACGAACGAGAGCGGCCGCTCGCGCGTGACGGCCGGGTCGAGCTGGCGGAGCGAACCGGCGGCGGCGTTGCGCGGGTTGGCGAACGGCTCGCCCCCCTCCTTCAGGATCCGTCGGTTCATCTCCTCGAAGTGCTCCCTCGGCATGAGCACCTCGCCGCGCACCTCGAGGCGCGCGGGCGCGCTCCCCGCGAGCGCGCGCGGCACGCC
>JBAVTL010000245.1:0-1904 GCA_049696175.1 Anaeromyxobacteraceae bacterium | reverse complement strand
CGCCGGCCCGGGGCTGCGCGACACGACGCGGCTCGCCGCCTTCCCGTTCGACATCCAGGGGGAGGTGACGCGGCGCAACGCGCACATCCCCGCCGCGGCGGTGAAGCTGGAGATCCAGCTCCAGCGGATCCTGGCCGCGGTCACCGCCTCCCCCGAGGCGGCCCGCCAGGCGTTGGAGGCCGCCCGCCTGGCGCGCGAGTCGATCTTCCCGGCGCCCGGTCCAGGAGAGAAGCGGTGAAGGGTCCGATGATCTGCAGGCGCAATGGGCCGGTCCGCGGCTCCATCGCGGTCCCGGGGGACAAGTCGATCTCCCATCGATCCCTCCTCTTCGGCGCGCTCGCCGTCGGCGAGACGCGCGTCACGGGCCTCCTCGACGCCGAGGACGTCCACTCCACGCGCAAGGCCGTGGAGCGGATGGGGGCAGTCGTCCGAGACGAAGGGGGCGAGGTCGTCGTCACGCCACCGGAGACGCTCCGGGAGCCGGACGACGTCATCGACTGCGGCAACTCCGGCACGAGCCTCCGGCTCCTCACCGGCGTCCTCGCGGGGCTCCCCGGCCTCGCCGTCCTCACTGGCGACGCGTCGCTCCGGCGGCGGCCGGTCAGGCGCGTCGTCGAGCCGCTGCGGAGGATGGGGGCCGATCTCTCGGCGCGCGGCGGCGATCGGCTGCCGCCGGTCGTCGTGAAGGGGAAGCAGCTCAAGGGCTACCGCCACGTCCTGGAGGTGGCGAGCGCGCAGGTGAAGAGCGCCTGCCTTCTCGCCGGGCTCTTCGCCGACGGAGACACGACCGTGGTCGAGCCCGCCCAGTCGCGCGATCACACCGAGCGGATGCTCCGCGGGATGGGGGTGTCGCTCCGCGTGGACGGCCTCGCCGTCACCGTCTCGCCGGGCCGTCCGAAGGGCACCCGCGTGGACGTCCCGGGCGACATCTCCTCGGGCGCCTTCTTCCTCTGCGCCGCCGCCGCCGTCCCGGGCTCGAAGGTGACGGTGAGGAACCTCGGCGTGAACCCGACGCGGACCGGGCTGCTGGACGTCCTTCGGGCGATGGGGGCGAAGGTGACCCTCGCCGACGAGCGGGTGGTCGCCGGCGAGCCTCGCGCGGACGTGACGGTCGAGGCGGCCGGGCTGCGCGCCACGGAGATCAAGGGTGCGCTCGTTCCGCGGCTCATCGACGAGCTGCCGGTGATCATGGTGATGGCCACGCAGGCGGTGGGGAGGACCGTCATCCGCGACGCGAAGGAGCTGCGGGTGAAGGAGTCCGACCGGCTCGCGGCGATGGGCGAGACGCTCGCCGCGGCCGGCGCGAAGATCGAGCTCTTCGAGGACGGCTGCGCGATCGACGGCCCCACGCCGCTGCGGGGGGTGCCGGTCCAGACCCGCCTCGACCACCGGATCGCGATGTCGATGGCGATCGCGCAGCTCTTCACGGGCGGCGAGGCCGTCGAGCTGGACGACGTCGCCTGCGTCGCCACCAGCTTCCCGAGCTTCTTCCGGCTCCTCGACGAGGTGTGTGAGGGGGGCAGGTGATCTCGGGCAAGACCGTCCTCTACGGCGTCGTCGGCCACCCCATCGGCCACTCGCGGTCGCCCGCGATGCAGAACGCAGCCTTCGCGCAGCTCGGCGTCGACGCCGTCTACGTCGCGCTCCCCGTGGAGCCGGGGAGGCTCCCCGAGGCGCTGCGCGGCGCCCACGCGCTCGGCTTCCGCGGGCTCAACGTGACGGTGCCACACAAGCAGGAGGCGCTCGGGCTCTGCGGCGCCCTCGATCCTGCCGCGCGCGCGGTGGGAGCGGTCAACACGCTCCGCCGGCTCGGCGACGGCTGGGAGGGGTTCAACACCGACGCCCCGGCGACGCTCCAGCTCCTGGAGGGGGCGGGGCTCACGCGCGGCGGGAGGGTGCTGCTC
>JBAVTL010000244.1:0-6311 GCA_049696175.1 Anaeromyxobacteraceae bacterium | reverse complement strand
GGCGCGGCGCGACCGGCGAGGGGCTGGCGACGCCCGGCGCGACGCCGCGGTGCCCGCGGTGCTCCATCACCCGCTCGATGATCGCGCGCGATGGCTCGTCGAGGTCGGTGAACTGCACGCCCATGCCGGGCGCGATCGGGGGGGTCGCGTGCGGATCCTCCGCGCGCGACCAGAGGACGGTGCCGAGCCCCTTCACCACGGTCTCGCCGTTCGCGAGCTTCAGCTCGAAGGCGAGCTGCGTGCCGGCGGGCTTGGGGGAGCGGGTGCGGATGAAGACGCCGCCGCGGGAGAGGTTGGTGGCGAACCGGTCGACGAACTCGTCTACGGAGCCATACGAGAGGCGGACGAGGAGCCCCACGGGGGTTCGATCGCCGCCGCGCTTGTCGCCGGGGTGGGTCACTGGTCGGACATTATCGCGGCGCACTCGCGGTCACGGCAAGCGGGGTAAACGTACATCTTCGAGGTACGTCGGGCTCTTACCCGGCGCCGCTTGACCGGGGCCATGGGGCCCGACTATACGTCCGCATGCTCAACCGAGATGACCTCCGTCTCGCGCTGACCTTCGACGATGTCCTCCTCCTTCCGGGCGAGTCCGATGTCGTCCCGAAGCAGGTCGAGACCAGCACGCGGCTCACCCGAAACATCCAGCTGAACGTCCCCATCGTGTCGGCGGCGATGGACACCGTCACCGCGTCGGGCATGGCGATCGCCATGGCCCAGCACGGCGGCCTCGGCTTCATCCACAAGAACATGACCGTGGAGGAGCAGGCCGCCCAGGTGGTCCGGGTGAAGAAGTACGAGTCGGCCGTCGTGACCGATCCCGTGACGATCGCCCCGGAGGCCCCGCTGCACGCGGCCGTGGAGCTGATGCGCGAGCACGGCATCAGCGGCATCCCGGTCACGGAGAAGGGGCTGCTCGTCGGCATCCTCACCAACCGCGACCTCCGGTTCGAGAAGAACCTCTCGCAGACGGTCGCGCAGGTGATGACCAAGAAGCTCGTCACCGCGCGCGAGGGGGTGACGATCGAGGAGGCGAAGGAGCTGCTCCACCGTCACCGGATCGAGAAGCTGCTGGTGGTGAACGACGCGTCCGAGCTCAAGGGGCTCATCACCATCAAGGACATCGAGAAGGTCCAGCGCCACCCGAACGCCGCCAAGGACAAGTTCGGCCGGCTCCTCTGCGGCGCCGCGGTCGGCGTCGGGGCGGACCGGGAGGCGCGCATCGCCGCGCTGCTCAAGGCGGGGGTGGACGTCATCGCCATCGACACGGCCCACGGCCACTCGCGGGGGGTCATCGACGCGGTCCGCTCGACCAAGGACAACTTCAAGGGGATCGAGCTGGTGGCGGGCAACGTCGCCACCGCCGAGGCCGCCGACGCGCTCTGCAAGGCGGGCGTGGACGCGGTGAAGGTCGGCATCGGCCCCGGCTCGATCTGCACCACGCGCGTCATCGCCGGCGTCGGCGTCCCGCAGATCACCGCGGTGGACGACTGCGCCCGCGCGGCCGAGAGGCACGGCGTGCCGGTCATCTCCGACGGCGGCGTGAAGTACTCGGGCGACGTGGTCAAGGCGCTCGCGGCGGGCGCGTCGAGCGTGATGATCGGCTCGATGCTCGCCGGCACCGAGGAGGCGCCCGGCGAGGTGATCCTGTACCAGGGGCGGAGCTACAAGACGTACCGCGGCATGGGGTCGATCGGCGCGATGAAGCTGGGGTCGAAGGACCGCTACTTCCAGGCCGACGTCTCCGACGCCGACAAGCTCGTGCCCGAGGGGATCGAGGGGCGGGTGCCGTACAAGGGGCCGGTCGGCATGGTCCTCTTCCAGCTCACCGGCGGCCTCCGCAGCGGGATGGGGTACGTCGGCTGCCGCTCCATCGCCGAGCTGCGCACCAAGGCGAAGTTCGTCCGCATCTCCGCCTCCGGCCTGCGCGAGAGCCACGTCCACGACGTGATCATCACGCAGGAAGCGCCGAACTACAGGATCGACTGAGATGGCGGACATCCACGGCGAGAAGCTCCTCGTCCTCGACTTCGGCTCGCAGTACACGCAGCTCATCGCGCGCCGCCTGCGCGAGCTGGGGGTCTACTGCGAGATCCACCCGTGCACGATGAAGGCCGACGCCATCCGCGCGTACGGCGCGCGCGGCGTGGTCCTGTCGGGCGGCCCGGCCAGCGTCCTCGCCGAGGGGAGCCCGCGCGCCGACCGGAGCGTCTTCGAGCTGGGCGTGCCGGTCCTCGGCATCTGCTACGGGCTGCAGCTCCTCGCGCACGAGCTGGGCGGGCGCGTGGACAAGGCCGCCCACCGCGAGTACGGCCCCGCCACGATCGACGTCCAGCACGGCTCGGCACTCTTCGCCGGCCTGCCCGGTGAGCTCGACGTCTGGATGAGCCACGGCGATCGCGTCGAGGCGCTGCCGCCCGGCTTCGCCCCCATCGCCTCGAACGCGAGCGCGCCGTACGCGGCGGTCGAGGACCGCCGGCGCCGCTTCTTCGGCGTCCAGTTCCACCCCGAGGTGGCCCACACGCCGCAGGGGAAGGACCTGCTCTGGAACTTCGCCCACCACGTCTGCGGCTGCACCGGGACCTGGTCGATGCGGGCCTACGTGGACGTCGCGATCGAGCAGATCCGCGCCCAGGTGGGGGACGGCCACGTCATCTGCGCCCTCTCCGGCGGCGTGGACTCGGCGGTGGCGGCGCTCCTCGTCCACCGCGCCATCGGCGACAAGCTCCACTGCATCTTCGTGGACAACGGCGTCCTGCGCTCGGGGGAGCGGACGGCGGTCGAGGAGGTCTTCGGGCAGATGTTCCACCTGCCGCTCGTCACGGTGGACGCGTCGAGCCGCTTCCTCTCGAAGCTGGCCGGCGTCACCGACCCGGAGCGGAAGCGGAAGATCATCGGCCACGAGTTCATCGAGGTCTTCGACGAGGAGGTGGAGAAGCTCGCGAAGCACGGAGAGCGGGCGCGCTTCCTGGTCCAGGGGACGCTCTACCCCGACGTGATCGAGTCGATCTCGTTCAAGGGGCCGTCGGCCACCATCAAGAGCCACCACAACGTGGGCGGCCTGCCGGAGAAGATGAAGCTCTCGCTCGTCGAGCCGCTCCGCGAGCTCTTCAAGGACGAGGTCCGGCGGCTGGGGCTGGAGCTCGGGCTCCCGCCGCAGATCGTCCAGCGCCAGCCGTTCCCGGGGCCAGGGCTCGCCATCCGCGTGCTCGGCGAGGTGACGCCGGAGCGGCTGGAGGTGCTGCGCCGCGCCGACGTGGTCGTGCAGGAGGAGGTCCGGAAGGCCGGCCTCTACGAGCAGCTCTGGCAGTCCTTCGCGGTCCTCCTGCCGGTCCGCTCCGTCGGCGTCATGGGGGACGAGCGGACCTACGAGTCCACCTGCGCCATCCGCGCCATCGAGTCCACCGACGGCATGACCGGGGACTGGGCGCGCCTCCCGTACGACCTGCTGGCCCGGATGTCGTCGCGGATCATCAACGAGGTCCGCGGCATCAACCGGGTCGTGTACGACATCTCGTCCAAGCCGCCGGCCACCATCGAGTGGGAGTAGCAGGAACGCCCACCTGTCGGGGTGGGCGTCCGGTCATGTCACTCTGAGGTTTGCCCCGCGGTGGAGGGGGGGTACAATCCCGCCCCTCTGGAGGTCTCACCCAATGGATCGTCGGGTCACCGTCTTCGCCGTGGCAGCGCTGCTCACCTCTGGCGCCTGTCAGGACTACAACTTCAACCCGGTCGGCCACTGCCTGATCCAGCCGGGGACGAAGCGCGTCACCGTCTCCAACATCTCCACCGCCGACATCCTCTTCGTGGTGGACGACTCGGGGTCGATGCAGACCGAGCAGACGAACCTCGCCTCCCAGTTCGACGTGTTCCTGACGGCCCTCCAGACGGCGAACGCCAATCGCGTCAAGAACGGGACCTCTCCGATCGACTTCCACATCGGGATCACGACGACCTCGGTCTTCAAGGCCCCTCCCGTCAACGGCACCGTCGGCGGCGCCGTCTGCCGCAATGACTGCCTCGGCGCGAGCGGCTCGCCGGTCTGCTGCGTCGGCGGCAGCGGGGGGACTCGGCAGCCCCCTCAGTGCCGGGTCGACGGCGACTGCAAGGCGGGCTACGCGTGCAAGAGCTCGACGGTATGCCCAGGGGCGAGCGCGGTGGGCGGCCACGGCTGCTTCGACGCCGCCTGCAACCCCCAGTCGATCGCGTGCACCACGCTGGACGCGGAGTGCGGCAATCTCACCCAATACTACTCGGCCCTCTCGCCGACCGGCGTGGAGGCGTGGGACACCACCTGCGACATGGCCTACGCCGATGACCACTTCGGGACCGAGGACGAGTACCCCATGGGCCGGTTCATGGCCTCGAGCGGCACTCCGGTCGTCCTCAACTTCGACAAGGCGAATTACTGCACGTGGGACGGGACGAAGTGCACCGACGCCGATCTGGCGAACCCCGCCGTCAACACCACCCAGATCACCAGCCTCTCGAACAACTTCAAGACCAACGTCAAGGTCGGCACGTGCGGCTCCGGCCAGGAGCAGGGGCTCATCGCCGCGCAACTGGCGATGCAGCGGGTGCAGGGCGCCAACGGCCTCGGCCAGAGCACCGGCTACGTCACGGGCGACTTCCTCCACCCCAACTCGAAGCTCGTGGTCATCTGGGTCAGCGACGAGGACGACTGCTCCTCCCCGGTGGACCCGGCGAAGGCCGTCGTCTTCCCGAACCCGCCCGCACCCGACGGCTGCGTCGCCGACGCATCCCTCCCGGCCGACCAGCAGCGCGAACTCTCCGCCGCCGCGCTAGCGGACTACTTCACGTCGCTCGGCCGCCCGTTCGGCGCGGCCTTCATCGACTCCGCGCCGACCGGGTGCCAGGACGCATCCTGCAGCGTGACCCCCGCGATCCGCTGCTGCGACATTTCCTGCGACCCGTCCTGCGCCGGCGGATCCTTCACGTGTGGCGGTCAGGGAGCCCCCACCCGTTACCAGGCCTTCGCCGACACGCTGCGCACGCGGGGAGTTGACGTCGTGGTGGGCTCCATCTGCGACCAGTTCGGCAACTCCCTCAGCCGCATCGCCGAGATCGTCAAGGTCCCGGCGGGGCTCACCCTCCCCACGGTCCCCGCTTCCAAGGACGTGACCATCCTGCGGATCGTAGCGTCGGACGGGAGCACCCGGAAGACCTGCCGCGGCCCGGCGCCGTCCACCATGACGAAGGATCAGGCCTCGGCGGCCGGCTACGACTGGTGGTTCACCGCCTCTGACGCCACGGTCGATCCCTCGTTGGCCTCCAAGGCCGTCTTCATCAACCACGCGACCCAGGCCTGCGAGGCTGGGCCGGGCGAGACCTACGCGGCCGACTACATCGGTCAGCTGCCTCCGGGAGGGTGCTCCGACGCTGTGGGGGTCCCCTCGCCCTCCTGCGCGAAGGCGCTCGGCGGTACTGAGAATGACTGGGAGTGCGTGGGCTACACGACGGCCGGCACCGGCTCCTGCACCTGCAAGTAGCGGCGGCCATGCGAACCGCGACAGTCACCGTCCTCCTGGCTGGCGCGCTGGCGCAGCTCTGCGCCTGTGACGAGGTCCCCACCGGGGCGGTCACCAACTGCAACGTCTCGATCTCGCCGTCGGTGAAGACCGACATCCTCTTCGTCATCGACAACTCCGACTCGATGCGCGAGGAGCAGGCCAACCTTCAGGCCAACCTCGGGAGCTTCATCGCGGCGCTCGAGGCCTCGCCGGTCGCCCAGGACTTCCACGTCGGCATCACCACGCCCGACGTGACAAACTTCGGCATCGACGGCGCTGGCAAGCCGTTCCCGATCGACGCGGCCCCCGGCGTGGCGGGGGCCCTCATCGGCGCCGTCCTCGACGGAGGCTCCTCCACGTTCGCGAGCGACTTCAACGCCCAGGTGACCGCGGTCGGCCTCGGCGGGAAGGGCTGGGAGCAGCCCTTCCGCGCGATGCAGCTGGCGCTCGGCAGCGGCACCAACCCAGGCCTGCTCAGGCCGGGGGCGAGGCTCGCGGTCGTCTTCCTCTCCGACGAGGACGACTGCTCCGACTCGCGAGTGCCTTCCGTCATCAACGCCGGTGCCCCGAACGGCAACCTTCAGTGCCACAACGACTACGGGGACGGCAAAGACTACAAGTCGATGATCGACTCCATCGCCGGGTATGAGTCCTTCCTCAAGGGGCCGATCGACGGCGAGGTGCGAGACCTCGTGCTCGCTGCCGTCGTCGGGGTAGATCCTGTCGCGAAGCAGCCCACCTGTGGGTGGGATCCCAGCCCCGCCAACGCGAACAACTGGT
>JBAVTL010000243.1:0-2970 GCA_049696175.1 Anaeromyxobacteraceae bacterium | reverse complement strand
GTACGCCGCCGCGACGCCGATGGCCGGCGCCCCGCGCACCGTGAGGTCCTTGATCGCCTGCACCACCTCGTCGGCGGTGGTGAGCTCCAGCCAGACCTCCTCGGAGGGGAGGCGCCGCTGATCGAGCAGGCGGACCACGTCGCGCGCCGCGTCGTAGAGGACCGGCCGCAGGGGCTCGCGCTTCACGGTTCCGGGCACGGAGGCTACCCTCCCAGCTTGCGCTTCAGCAGCGCGTTGACGACGGCGGGGTTGGCCTTGCCCTTCGTCTCTTTCATCACCTGCCCGACGAAGAAGCCCATGAGCTTGGTGTTGCCGCCGCGGTAGCGCTCCACCTCGGCGGCGCTCGCCGCCAGGACGCGGTCCACCGCCGCCTCGATCGCCCCCTCGTCGGAGACCTGCGCGAGCCCCTTCGCCTGCACGACCGCCGCGGGTGGCGCGCCGGTCTTGAAGACCTCCTCGACCACCTGCTTGGCGCCGGGGCCGCCGATCGTGCCGGCGTCGACGAGCTTCAGGATCTCCGCGAGCAGCGGCGGCGTGAGCCTCCACTGCCCGGGGGCGGTGCCGGCCTCGTTGGCGAGCCGCGCGACGTCGCCGGAGAGCCAGTTGGCCACCTTCTTGGCCGCCTCGGGCCCCTCGCCGTACGCCGCGAGCGTCGCGTCGAAGAAGCCGGCCAGGGCACCCTCGGCGACGAGCAACCCCGCGTCGTAGGCGGAGAGCCCGAGCTGCGCCTGGTAGCGCGCCGACCGCGCGCGGGGCAGCTCGGGGAGCGCGCCCCGGAGCCGCTCGACCAGCGCTGGCTCGACGATCACCGGCGGCAGGTCCGGCTCGGGGAAGTAGCGGTAGTCGTGCGCCTCCTCCTTCGAGCGCATCGGCCTGGTCTCACCGCGCGCGGTGTCGAAGAGCCGGGTCTCCTGCAGGATCTTCCCGCCCCCCTCGACGATCTCCACCTGGCGCCGGACCTCGTAGTCGATCGCCTGCCGGAGGAAGCGGAACGAGTTCATGTTCTTGATCTCGCACCGCGTCCCGTACTCCGTCGCCCCCTTGCGCATGACAGACACGTTCGCGTCGCAGCGGAAGGAGCCCTCCTCGAGGTTGCCGTCGTTGACGCCGAGGCAGACGAGGATGGCGCGCAGCTCCTTCAGGTACTCGATCGCCTCGTCGATCGACCGGAGGTCGGGCTCCGAGACGATCTCGATCAGCGGCACGCCGGCCCGGTTCAGGTCCACGCCTGAGGAGCCGTCGGCGGAGACCTCGTGCACGTTCTTGCCGGCGTCCTCCTCCATGTGGATCCGGGTGAGCCGGATCCGCTTCTCCTGGCCGTCCACCGTGATGTCGACGCCACCGCCGAGGCAGATCGGCGCCTCGTACTGGCTCACCTGGTAGCCCTTCGGCAGGTCCGGGTAGAAGTAGTTCTTGCGCGCCCAGGTGCTCGTCGGGCGGATCTCGCAGCCGAGCGCGAGCCCGGTGCGCACGGCGAACTCGACCACCTTCCGGTTGAGCGACGGCAGCACGCCCGGCATCCCGAGGCAGACCGGGCAGGTGTGGGTGTTGGGCTCGCCGCCGAACTCGGTGGAGCAGCCGCAGAAGATCTTGCTGCTGGTGAGGAGCTGGGCGTGGACCTCGAGCCCGAGGACCACCTGGAAATCCTGGACCGGCATCAGGCCTCCCCCGCGAGCGCGGCCGGCGCCGGTCCGGGACCGACCTCGCGCTCGAGCGCCCTCGCGGCGCGCAGCAGCGTCGCCTCGTCGAACGGGCGCCCGACGAGCTGGAGCCCGACCGGCAGGCGGCTCTCGGCGTGGAGGCCGCACGGCACGCTCAGCCCCGGCAGCGCGGCGAGGTTGCAGGTGATGGTGAAGATGTCGGCGAGGTACATCTGCAGCGGATCGGCAGTCCGCTCGCCGAGCTTGAAGGCGCAGGTCGGGGCCACCGGCCCGGCGATCACGTCCACCTGCTCGAAGGCCCGGTCGAAGTCCCTGCGGATGAGGGTGCGGACCTTCTGGGCGCGCAGGTAGTAGGCGTCGTAGTAGCCCGCGGAGAGCGCGTAGGTCCCGAGCATGATGCGCCGCTTGGGCTCGGGGCCGAAGCCGCGCTCGCGCGTCTCCGAGTACATCTCCTTGAGCCCGCGGTCCGCGGCCTCCCGCAGCCCGAACCGGACGCCGTCGTAGCGCGCCAGGTTGGACGACGCCTCCGCGGTCGCGATGAGGTAGTACGCGCCGATCCCGTAGCGGGTGTGCGGCAGCGACACCTCGACGAGCCGGGCGCCCAGCTTCTCGTAGCGGGCGAGCGCGTCGCGGACGAGCCGCTCGACGCCCGCGTCCACGCCCCCCTGGAACCACTCCGCCGGGACGCCGATCCGCAGCCCCTTCGCCCCCTGCTCCAGCGCGGCGAGGTAGTCGTCCACGGGTCGGGTGGACGAGGTCATGTCGCGCGGATCGTGCCCCGCGATGGCGCCCAGCACGAGCGCCGCGTCCTCGACGGAGCGCGCGACGGGGCCGACCTGGTCGAGCGAGCTCGCGAAGGCGATGACGCCGTAGCGCGAGACGCGGCCGTACGTTGGCTTCACGCCGACGACGCCGCAGAAGGAGGCGGGGAGCCGGATGGAGCCCCCGGTGTCGGTGCCGAGGGACGCCGGCACCTGGCGCGCCGCCACCGCCGCTGCGGACCCGCCCGAGCTGCCGCCCGGCGTGCGGGCGAGGTCGTGCGGGTTGTGGCACGGCTTGAAGGCCGAGTTCTCGTTGGACGAGCCCATCGCGAACTCGTCCATGTTGAGCTTGCCGACGACGACCGCGCCGGCCTGCTCGAGCCGCTCTATCACCGTCGCGTCGAAGGGCGGGACGAACCCCTCGAGGATCCTCGACGCGCAGGTCGTCTCGACGCCCTTCGTGAGGAAGATGTCCTTCACCGCGACGGGGATCCCGTCGAGCGGCGAGCGGCGCTCCCCGCGGGCGAGGCGGGCGTCGGCCTCGGCGG
>JBAVTL010000242.1:0-1593 GCA_049696175.1 Anaeromyxobacteraceae bacterium | reverse complement strand
GTCACGGCGCGCCGCGAGCCGACGCGATCGATCCAGCGCCCCGCGATCGGCGTGACGAAGGCGCCGACGAGGTAGACGACGAAGATCCAGCTCAGGGCGCCGGCGCCCAGCTCGAAGGGCGGGGCGGCGAGGTGGAACGTCACGTAGGTGAAGATCGCGATCTGCGTGAAGAGGACGTTGAACCCCACCGCGAAGGTGGCGAGCAGCCGGGGCGAAGCCAGGAGCAGCCCGAGGGCGGGTCCCCGTGACCGGGCGGCGGTGCGCGCGCCCCCCGCGTTCGCGCGGGACGGGAGGGCCCTCGCCGCGGCGAACGCCGTGCCGATCGTGACCAGTCCGAGCAGGACGAACGACGCACGCCAGCCCGCCAGCGTCGCCGCGAGCCCCGAGAGGAGGCGCCCCGAGAAGCCACCGATCACGTTGGCGCTCACCAGCGCCGACATGGCGCGACCGACGCGGTGCGCGGGCCAGAGCTCGGCGATGTAGCCGATGGCCACGGCCTGGGTGAAGGGGACGAAGAGCCCCTGGGCGAAGCGCCACGCGACGAGCGCGCCGACGCTCCCGGAGGTGGCGGCGAGGAGCATCGGCGCGGCGAGGCAGAAGAGCGCCGCGACGATCACGCGGCGGTGGCCGAACCGGCCGGCGACGTACCCTGCGAAGGGCGAGGCGAGGGCGACGGCGATCGTGGTGGCGCTGACGGTCAGCCCGGCCGCGGCCTTGCCGACGCCGAACTCCCGCTCGAGCGTCGGCAGGAGTGGTTGCGTCGCGTAGACCCCCAGGAACGCGGAGAAGCCGGCGACGCCGACGCCGATGCTGGCGCGCGTCCACCGGGCCGCCTCTTCCGGCGACTCCGCGCCGGCGACCGGCGCGGCGATGGGAGAGCCCTTCATCCGGACAACCTGCCGCAGGTGGCATCCAGACGTCCAATATATGTGCGCGCTGGAGTCACGCCCGCGAAGCCCGCGGCGCACCCCGTCAGAAGAAGAACCGGTCCACGACCCCGCGCGACCACTCGAGGATCGTGGGCCAGCCCACGACCGCGTCGAGGGCGCGCTCGGCGTCGGTGAGCGGGATCTTCTCCGCGACGACGCTCGCCGAGCAGGCGATGAGCCGGCAGCCGGAGCCGCGGGCCTGCGCCAGCATGGCGAGCTCCTCCTCGGCGTCGGCGTCGTCCTTCGCGTCGACCACCGCGCGGACCGCCGGCCCGAAGAGGAAGACGTCGACGCGGTCGTCCATCGCGGCCGCCGTCAGCGCGCAGGAGGCGGCGAGCCGCAGCGCGCCGGCGTCGGCGTGAGAGAGGAAGACGATGGTTCGACCGGCGCCCATCCGCAGACTCATATCCCGGTGGCTCACCTCCTGGCGAGATCCAACCTCCGCGCGGATCTGCTATGAAACCGGCCCCATGGCCGATGACAAGAAGCCCGAGTCGCCCGGTCCGGTCGTCATCCGGAAGGGTCACGTGAAGCCGCCGCCCGAGGGGACGCAGATCGAGCCCCCCATCGTGGAGACGCTCGCCCCCGAGCCGGCGGCGGCGCCGGCCGCGGCCGCTGATTCGCGACCGCTCTGGCAGCGGCTCGCCGACGAGAAGAAGGGGAG
>JBAVTL010000241.1:0-4779 GCA_049696175.1 Anaeromyxobacteraceae bacterium | reverse complement strand
CCGCTCCCGTGCCGCGCCGCTGAGGTGGGCGCCGCCGGAGGCCGTCGCCCGCCCTCCGTCAGTTCAAGGCGGTGCCGGGTGCCGTGACGGTCTGGACCGACGCGGTCGTGCCGCAGGTGGTCGTCACGGTCGCGGTGAACTGCACCGTGCCGCCCGCCGGGATCGTGACGGTAGCGGGGCTCGTCGCCACCGCCAGCACGTGCTCCGAGACCACGATCGTGGCTGAGGTGCTGCTGGCCGGATCGGCCTGGCTCGTCGCGACGGCGTGGAAGGTGCCGGCGGTCGCGGGTGCCGTGTAGACGCCGGCGCTCGTGATCGTTCCCCCGGCCGCTCCCTCGGCGACGCTCCACGTCACGGCACCGTTGGAGGTGCCGGTCAGGGTGGCCGAGAAGGTGACGGTGTGGCAGGCGTCGAGCGCGGTGCTGGCCGGCGAGACCGCGACGACGATCGGAGCGGGTGCCGGAGCGGGTGCCGGAGCGGGTGCCGGAGCGGGTGCCGGTGCGGGTGCCGGTGCGGGTGCCGGTGCAGGGGCCGTCACCGAGACGGTCGACTCTCCTTGCACCTTCGGATCGGACTTCTTGCGCGCGCGCACGTGGTAGGTGCCAACCAACGCTGGCGCGGTGTAGGTGCCCGTTGCGTCCACGGAGCCGCCGCCCGGCTCGACGACGATCCAGTCGACCGTCGAGTCGGCGACGCCGGCGATCAGCGCGGTGAACCCCACGGTCCCTCCCGGTGGGAGCTGGGCGCTCGGCGGCTCGACGGCGACCTTGACGTCCTGGACGGCGGCGGGGCCGCACGCGGCGAGGGCCGCGAGCAGCGAGAGGGATGCCAGGCGGGAGCGGTACGAGAACATTGCGTGGAGCCTCTAGATCGTCCCAGCGTGCGTTCGAGGCGGAGCGAGGCGGGACGTCCCTCGTTCACGCGTCACACGAACCAACGACGCAGGTATAGAGAGTCCGCGCTTTCGGTGAAACCCGCGGAAGAGCGTGAGGCGACGTACGTCCGCGTCACACCCGTCTACTGACGCTCCGGCGGCGCCACCTTGTGAACGTCCTTTGGCAGCTTCACGTCGAAGTCCGAGTCCCTGAGCCCCTTGTTCGTCGCGATCTTCTCGAACACGACGCGGTTCTCGTTCCCGGAGCCGTCGCGGACGCGCGTCTCGGTCACCTCGCCGGACGCCCCGGCGATCAGCACGATCGACGCCACGCGCGGATCCGGCGCCTTCGGGCGCAGCACGAGCGCTCCGCCACCGTCGATCGCGAAGTCGAACTCCTTCGCGAGATCGCCGGCGCCGACGAGGAAGGTGACGGCGGCGCTCATCGCCGACGCGTCGAACTTCTCGTCGACGTACGCCTGGTTCTCCTCCGGCTCGTACTGCACGAGCCGCTTCCCCTTCACCGCCACCGTCTTCGGGGCTGGGCTCTCGTAGTCCCACCTCATCATCCCGGGCTTCTTCACGCGCAGCCGCCCCTTCGAGACCTGCGCGCGCCCGAGGCTCGCGTAGGTGTACGTCTGCGTGAAGCGCGCCTCGAGGTCGCGGGTGCGCTCGTAGAAGCCCTGCACCCGCTGCGCGAGCGCGGCGGGGTCGGGGGTGGCGGCGAGGGCGAGGAGCAGCGCGGCGGCGTGAGTTGCGAGCATGGTGCCTCCTCAATAGCAGACGTTCGCGGGCCGGACGCGATTCACGGCGCGCCCCGCGGAGCCCCGGCGCTTGACGCCCATCCCCGTCCGGGCGATCTTGCGTCCCCTCGATGCACCGCCTCGTCATCATCGCCGCCGCCGTCGCGGCGCTCGCCGCCGGCTGCAGCACCCCCTGCCAGGATCTGGGCGACCGGATCTGCAGGTGCTCGCCGACGGGGACGTCGAAGGACACCTGCGAGCAGCAGGTGAGCAACGTCGTCAGCTCCGTCAATCCGAACGACGATCAAGACGCGCGCTGCTCGGACCTCCTCGACCGCTGCCACGCGCCGGACGGCGTCGACTTCTGCGAGTGGCTCTCCACCGCAGACGGCAAGACCGCCTGCGGCCTCGCGTACTGACGAGGCCCCGCGCTACCGGTGGATCGGCCGGTACCGGATCCGCCTCGGCTTCGCCCCCTCCTCGCCGAGCCGGCGCCTCTTGTCCGCCTCGTACTCCTGGTAGTTGCCGGTGAAGAAGGACCACTGCGAGTCCCCCTCGCAGGCCAGGATGTGCGTGCAGATCCGGTCGAGGAACCAGCGGTCGTGTGAGATGACCATGACGCTGCCGGCGTACTCGAGCAGGGCGTCCTCCAGCGCGCGCAGCGTCTCGACGTCGAGGTCGTTGGACGGCTCGTCGAGCAGCAGGAGGTTGCCGCCGGTCATGAGCGTCTTCGCGAGGTGGAGCCGGCCGCGCTCGCCGCCGGAGAGCGTCCCGATCACCTTCTGCTGGTCGCCCCCCTTGAAGTTGAACCGGCCGATGTAGGCGCGGCTCGGCATCTCGTAGCGGCCGATCGTGATCTGGTCGCGACCGCCGGAGAGCTCCTCGAAGACGGTCTTCTCGCTCCCGAGGTTCTCGCGGCTCTGGTCCACGTAGGCCATCTTCACCGACTTGCCGATCACGACCTCGCCGGAGTCCGGCTTCTCGGCGCCGGTGATCATCTTGAAGAGGGTCGACTTGCCCGCGCCGTTGGGGCCGATGACGCCGACGATCCCGCCTGGGGGGATGATGAAGGACAGGTCGTCCATCAGGAGCCGATCGCCGAACCCCTTCGACACCCCCTTGAACTCGATCACCTGGTCGCCCAGCCGCTCGGCGACGGGGATGAAGATCTCCTGCGTCTCGTTCCGCTTCTGGTACTCGACGCTGGAGAGCTCCTCGAACCGGGCGAGGCGGGACTTGCTCTTCGCCTGCCGGGCCTTGGGGTTCTGGCGCACCCACTCGAGCTCCTGCTTCATCGCCTTGATGCGGGCGCTCTCCTGCTTCGCCTCGACCTCGAGCCGCTGCTCCTTCTGGTCGAGCCAGGAGGAGTAGTTCCCCTTCCACGGGATGCCGCGGCCGCGGTCCAGCTCCAGGATCCACTCGGCGGCGTTGTCCAGGAAGTACCGGTCGTGCGTGATCGCGACGACGGTGCCGGGGAAGCGGGTGAGGAACTGCTCCAGCCACTCGACCGACTCGGCGTCGAGGTGGTTCGTCGGCTCGTCGAGCAGCAGCATGTCCGGCTTCGAGAGGAGCAGCTTGCAGAGCGCGACGCGCCGCTTCTCCCCGCCGGAGAGGTGCTGCACCTTCGCTTCCCAGGGCGGGAGCCGGAGGGCGTCGGCGGCGATCTCGAGATCCTGGCCGGTGTCGGCGCCGGCGTTCGCGAGGATCGCCTCCAGCCGCGCCTGCTCCTCGGCCAGCTTCTCCATGTCGGCGTCCGGCTCGGAGTAGGCGGCGTACACCTTCTCCAGCCTCGCCTGGACCTCCGCGATCTCCCCACGCGCCGACTCGACCTCCTCACGGACCGTCTTCTCGGGGTCCAGCCTCGGCTCCTGCGGCAGGTAGCCGATCTTGACGTTGGCCTGGTGCGTCAGCTCCCCTTCGAACTCGTCGTCCACCTTCGCCATGATCCGCAGGGTCGTGGACTTGCCCGAGCCGTTGAGGCCGAGCAGGCCGATCTTGGCCCCGGCGAAGAAGGAGAGGGAGATGTCCTTGATGATCATCCGCTTGGGCGGGACCATCTTGGACACGCGGTGCATCGACATCACGTAAGGAGGCATGGCGTTCGCGTCTCGTGGCTGGCGTGGAAGGGGCGGGAGCTTACTTCAATCGGGGCCGGGGGCAGGAGCGTGGCCGAAGCGTTACCGCGTAGGCGGGACGTGCCGTCGCGGCGCCGCCGGGCGCAGCGAGGCGCACCCTGGATCACATCGCGCCGGCGCGCCAGCGCCGCTACACTTCATGGCCGACCATGGAACGCCCGCGCCTCCCGGCAAGCCGCATCGCACCGTTGCTCGTCGCCGCCCTCTTCGTCGCCGCTGCCCCGCTCTCCGTCGCCGCGGGGGCGCGCTGCCCGTCCGGCATGGTGGCCGTCGAGGGCGGGATGCTCGCGCCGGATGGGCGCAGCGCCGCCAGCCTCAACTCGTTCTGCGTGGACCGGACCGAGGTCACCGTCGACGCCTGGGCCGCCTGCGCTGCGGCGGGCGCGTGTCCGTCGGAGGGGCTCGAGTGCGGCAACGCCGCGACCTGGGGGAAGCCGGGGCTCGGTTCGCACCCGATCAACTGCGTCACCTGGGCCGAGGCCGAGACCTTCTGCCGGGAGCACGGTAAGCGGCTGCCTACCGAGGAGGAGTGGGAGTGGGCGGCCCGCGGTGGGCTCAGCAAGAACACCTTCCCCTGGGGCGCGGCGGCGCCGGACAAGCGCGCCTGCTGGGACGGCGAGGGGAACGACAAGGGCAAGGGGCTGCGCAAGACGACGTGCCCCGTGGGCAGCCACCCTTCGGGCAGGACCGCCGACGGCATCCAGGACTTCGCAGGCAACGTGCGCGAGTGGACCTCGACGGCGAGCGACAGGCACCGCGTGATCCGCGGCGGCTCATGGGGCGACAGCCTCCCCGAGTTCCTCTCCAGCAGCTTCCGCGGCTGGAACTCCCCCGACGAGCGGATCGAGCTGCTCGGCTTCCGCTGCGCCGCCCCCATCGGCGCGGTCGCGCGCGTCCCGGTGCGGCCGCCCCGGAAGAAGCTCGAGACCGCGCGGATGGACGACGCGGGGGTGATGATCTTCAACGAGCCGATGGAGCTGCACAGCGGGCGGGGCCGCTAGATCGCGAGCACCCGGCGCCCGCCACC
>JBAVTL010000240.1:0-4927 GCA_049696175.1 Anaeromyxobacteraceae bacterium | reverse complement strand
GCGCGGCGTCGCGATGGCCCTCCAGACCGGGACCTCCGCGGTCGCCTCACCCCGCTCGTAGTGGGCGAGCGTCGCAGCCAGGCCGGCCAGGGTCACCTTGTCGACGCGGAGCGCCCGCATGAGCGGGTGGCGCTTCAGTCGCGCGATCGCCTCGGAGCGGCCGACCAGGATGCCCGCCTGCGGGCCGCCGAGGAGCTTGTCGCCGGAGAAGCAGACGACGTCGGCGCCGGCCCGGACCCGCTCGGCGACGGTCGGCTCATGGCCGAGCCCGAACGGCTCGGTCGGGAAGAGCGCTCCCGAGCCGAGATCCTCCACCACCCAGAGGCCGCGCTGGCGCCCGAGCGGCACCAGCTCCTCCAGCGACGCCTCGTGCACGAAGCCCGTGAGCGTGAAGTTGGAGCGGTGGACCGACAGGAGGATGCGCGTCGCCGGCCCGACGGCCGCCTCGTAGTCGCGCAGGTAGGTCCGGTTGGTCGTGCCGACCTCGACGAGCGCCGCCCTCGACTCGCGGAGGACGTCCGGGATCCTGAAGCCGCCGCCGATCTCGACCAGCTGGCCGCGGCTCACGATGACCTCTGGGGTTGATCGGGCCCCCTCACCTGGCCTCTCCCTCACCGGAGTGGAGGAGAGGGAGGTTACCGGGCTGGGCGAGGCTGAAGGCGCGGGCTCCGACTCCATCAGCGCCGCCAGCGCGAGCATCACCGCCGCCGCGTTGTTGTTCACGACGACCGCCGCCTCGGCCCCGGTCAGGCGGCAGAGGGCCGCGGCCGCGTGGTCGTAGCGATCCCCGCGCTCGCCGGCCTCGAGGTCGTACTCCAGGGAGACGTACCCCCTGGCCGCCTCGGCCATCGCGGCGAGGGCGGCGGTCGAGAGGGGCGCGCGCCCCAGGTTCGTGTGGATGACGACGCCGGTGGCGTTGATCACGGGGCGGAGTGAGCCCCCGCCGTCGGCGCGTAGGCGGTCCAGGAGGGCGCGCTCGATGCGGTCGGGTGTGGGGCACGGTGCGCCCGCGAGGATCTCCCCACGCAGCCGGTCGAGCTGCTCCCGGATCGCCGCGACGACCGCCGGGTGGCCAAGGCGCGCAACGAATCCCGCATGATCGGCGGATCGAAGGAGCCCGTCGGTCTTCGGGAGCTTGCGCACTTCTGTCGCACGGGTGGCAGGGCAATCTGGAGCCGTCATGTCCGATTTTACCTCAGGGATTTCGCCTCATTACTTCTTGTCTCGGAGCATACAAGAGGGTAATCCTTCGCCCCACTCTTATGCCCCCGGTCTTCGCTTCTCCCGTCGCAGCGGAGTCGTACCTTTGGGCCATCATCCTCTTCCCGCTCTTTGGAGCCGGCATCAATGCCCTGTTGGGCCGCCGACTCGGGAAGGGGAATGCCGCGTTCATCGCAGTCGCGGTCATGGTGGCCTCCTTCGTCTTCTCGCTGGCGGCCTTCAGCCACACGCTGAACGGCACCGTCCTGCACTACGCGGGACCGCCATGGATACAGGTCGCGGGCCCTGACGGCCGCGCCCTGATCAGCGTGACATGGGGGCTCCTCGTGGATCGCCTCTCCGGGACCATGATCATGGTCGTCACCGGGGTCGGCACCCTCATCCACATCTACTCGATCTCGTACATGTCGCACGAGGACGAGCAGGGGTTCGCCAAGTTCTTCACGTACCTGAACCTGTTCGTCTCGGCGATGCTCATCCTCGTCCTTGGCGACAGCCTGATCCTCACCTTCGTCGGGTGGGAGGGCGTGGGGCTCTGCTCCTACCTCTTGATCGGGTTCTGGTACACGGATCCGGCGAAGGCCTTCGCCGGTCGCAAGGCCTTCGTCACCAACCGCGTCGGTGACTTCGGCTTCCTCGTCGGCGTCTTCGTCCTGGTCGCCCTCTTCGGCACGGTGAGCTACGGCGACCTGCAGGCGAAGGCGGTCGAGATCAGCGCGTACGTCAAGCAGGGGGCCGTCATCGACGCCGGCCTCTTCGCCGGCTGGACCTGGCGCGCCGCCCTCACGCTGGCGCTCATCGGCCTCTTCGTCGGCGCCACCGGCAAGTCGGCACAGCTCCCGCTGTACATCTGGCTCCCGGACGCGATGGCCGGCCCGACGCCGGTCTCCGCCCTCATCCACGCGGCCACCATGGTGACCGCGGGCGTCTACCTCGTCGCCCGCAACAACTACCTCTTCAGCCTCTCGCCCGCCGCGATGGCGGTGGTGACGCTGGTGGGCGCGCTGACGGCCCTGGTGGCGGCGCTCATCGCCTTCACGCAGAACGACCTGAAGAAGGTGCTGGCCTACTCCACGGTCAGCCAGCTCGGCTTCATGTTCATCGGCGTCGGCGTCGGCGCCTGGTGGGCCGGCATCCTGCACCTCGTCACCCACGCCTTCTTCAAGGCCTGCCTCTTCCTCGGGGCCGGGTCGGTGATGCACGGGATGGGCGACAAGGGTGACATCCGGATCATGGGCGGCCTTCGCAAGAAGATGCCGCACACGACGGCCACCTTCCTGATCGCGACCGCGGCCATCACCGGCATCGTCCCGCTCGCCGGCTTCTGGTCGAAGGACGCCATCCTCGGGAACGCGCTCTTCAGCAGGAACCACGCGCTCGGCTGGGTGGGTCCCGTCGCCTACGGCCTCGGCGCGGTCGCCGCGCTCGGCACGGCGTTCTACATGACGCGGCTCATCTTCCTCGTCTTCTTCGGCGCGCCGCGGAGCCACGACGCCGAGCACGCCCACGAGTCCTCGCCGGTCATGACCGGGCCGCTCTGGGTCCTCGCGATCCTGGCGATCGTCGGCGCGGGGCTGGAGCTGCCGCTCCACGGCCAGTGGGGCCACATCTACAAGAACTTCACGGCGCGGGTCTTCGAGGCCGGGACGCAGAACCTGCTGACGGCCCACCACTTCCACGCCGTGAAGGACGCCGTCACCGGCGCCCTGACCGAGGCGGCGCACCCGTCCTGGCCCTACTTCGCGGCCTGGGCCATCGCGCTCGCCGGCACCCTCGTCGCCTGGGCGATGTACCTCGGGCCGCTCAAGGCGCTCCCGTCGAAGCTCGCGATCGGCTCGCCGAACCTCTACAAGTTCGCCTACGAGAAGTTCCGCGTGGACGAGGCGTACGAGTTCCTGATCATCAAGCCGCTGAACTTCTTCGCCTGGCTGCTCTGGCGCGTCGTGGACGTCTTCGCCATCGACGGCATCCTCGTCATGGGGACGGCGCGGGCCGTCGGCGCGATCGGCCGCGTCATGCGCGGCATGCAGACCGGTGACATCCAGTGGTACGCGGCACTGATGGCGGTGGCCGCTGCGGTCATCCTCTTCAACGTGCTCGGCGTGGGAGGCCTCTAAGCCGTGAAGCTGCTCAGCGTCGTCACCTTCCTGCCCATCCTCGGGACGCTCCTCCTCGTCCTGATGCCCCGCGACGAGGCCCGCCTGCACAAGGCGGTGACCCTGGTCACCACGCTCCTGGTCTTCCTGGCGTCGCTGGCCCTCTGGGGCGGGTTCGACCCGTCGGCGGCCGCCCCCGAGTTCCAGTTCGACGAGTTCGTCCCCTGGATCCCGTCGGTCGGGATCGGCTACCACGTCGGGCTCGACGGCGTGGCGCTCCTCCTCGTGATGCTGACCACGGTGCTGATGCCGATCGTGGTGCTCTCGGCGTGGAACGCGATCCAGGAGCGCGCGAAGGAGTTCATGATCGCGCTGCTCGTCCTCGAGACGGCGATGCTTGGGACCTTCGCGGCGCTCGACCTGGTCCTCTTCTACGTCTTCTGGGAGCTGATGCTGGTCCCGATGTACCTGCTCATCGGCATCTGGGGCGGCGCCAACCGGCTCTACGCGACGGTGAAGTTCTTCGTCTACACCTTCGTCGCCAGCGTGCTGATGCTGGTCGCGATCCTGTACGTCTACTTCCACGACGGCGGGACGTTCGACTACGTCGCCGCGCGCGACGCGCTCCAGGTCACGCCTGGCGCGGCCATGCTGCTCTTCGCCGCCTTCGCCCTGGCCTTCGCGGTGAAGGTGCCGATGTTCCCGCTCCACACCTGGCTGCCCGACGCGCACACCGAGGCGCCGACGGCCGGGTCGGTGATCCTGGCCGGCGTGCTCCTGAAGATGGGCACCTTCGGCTTCTTCCGCTACGCGCTGCCGCTCTTCCCCGAGGCGGCGCTCCACTTCCGGGTCGCCCTCGCGGTGCTCGCCGTCATCGGCATCGTCTACGGCGCGCTCATGTGCTTCGTGCAGCCCGACATGAAGCGGCTCGTCGCGTACTCGTCGGTCTCGCACCTCGGCTTCGTGATGCTCGGCCTCGCGGCCCTGTCCTCCGAGGGGCTCACCGGCGGCGTCTACCAGATGCTCAACCACGGCGTCTCGACGGGCGGCCTCTTCCTCATCATCGGCATGCTCTACGAGCGGCGCCACACGCGCATGATCTCGGAGTACGGCGGCATCGCCAAGACCGTCCCGCTCCTCACGGTCGCCTTCGTGGTCGTGACGCTCTCGTCGATCGGCCTGCCGAGCACCAACGGCTTCGTCGGCGAGTTCCTCATCCTCACCGGGACGTTCATCTCCCGGCTGCCGCACGGCAAGGTGATCGCGGTGATCGCCACGACCGGCGTCATCCTGGGCGCCGTCTACATGCTGAAGCTGGTGGAGAAGGTCTTCTACGGCCCCATCGAGAAGGACGAGAACAGGCACATCGCGGACATGTCGGTCCGCGAGGGCTTCGTCCTCGCCCCCGTCATCGCGCTGATCTTCGTGATGGGGCTCGCGCCGGGCCAGTTCCTCGGCGTGGCCAAGAGCTCGGTCGACCGGCTGGTGGGCCGCTTCCAGGCCGCCGAGGCCAGGCTCAACGTCCCCAGCACGGTCGGCACGATGGCCGCCGCCATCGCGCTGCCGCGCGCGCCGCTGCCGCCGCCCCGAGCCGAAGGGCACGGCGAGCC
>JBAVTL010000239.1:0-8843 GCA_049696175.1 Anaeromyxobacteraceae bacterium | reverse complement strand
CTCCTGCGCGGCGCCGGCGCGGGGCTGCGCGGGCTCGAGCCGCTGGCCGCCCTCCTCGATCGTGCCGTGGCGGAGGAGCCACCGGCCGGGCTACGGGACGGGGGGTTGATCCGCGAGGGGTACTCGGCCGAGCTCGACGAGATCGTCGCCATCGCCGCGGACGGGAAGGGCTGGATCGCCCAGCTGGAGGCGCGCGAGCGGGAGCGAACCGGCATCGGCTCGCTCAAGGTCCGGTTCAACAAGGTCTTCGGTTACTACATCGAGGTCACGAAGCCGAACGTGCACCTGGTCCCGAAGGACTACGAGCGGCGCCAGACGACGGTCGGCGGCGAGCGGTACGTCACCCCAGGGCTCAAGGAGTTCGAGGAGAAGGTCCTCACCGCCGAAGAGCGCCGCTTCGTGATCGAGGAGCGGCTCTTCGAGGAGCTGCGGGCGCGGGTCGTCGAGGAGGCCCCCACGATCCGAGGCGCCGCCGAGGCGCTCTCGCGAGCCGACGCCCTGCTCTCGCTCGCGCGCGTCGCGTCGGAGCGTGGCTTCACGCGCCCTGACGTGGAGGACTCCGAGGTGCTGGAGATCGACGAGGGACGCCACCCGGTGGTGGAGGCGCTGCTGCCCTCCGACTCGGGAGGGTTCGTCCCCAACGATCTGCGGGTGGCCTCGAGAGGGGAAGGGGCGGCCTCCTCCCACGGCGCGCTGCTCGTCATCACGGGGCCGAACATGGCGGGGAAGTCCACCGTCATGCGGCAGGCCGCGCTGATCGCGCTCCTCGCGCAGATGGGGAGCTTCGTCCCCGCGCGGAGGGCGCGGGTGGGGCTCGTCGACCGGATCTTCACCCGCGTCGGCGCCTCCGACGACCTCGCGCGCGGGCGGTCCACCTTCATGGTCGAGATGACCGAGACCGCGGCCATCCTGCACAACGCCACGCGCCGCTCACTGGTCGTCCTGGACGAGATCGGCCGCGGCACCTCGACCTTCGACGGCCTCTCCATCGCGTGGGCCGTCGCCGAGCACCTCCACGACAAGGTGGGCTGCCGGACGCTCTTCGCGACGCACTACCACGAGCTCCAGGATCTCGCCCGCGAGCGCCCCGACGTCCGGAACCTCACGGTGGCGGTCAAGGAGGTCGGGGACCGGATCGTCTTCCTGCGGAAGCTCGTGCAGGGAGGCGCCTCGCGCTCCTACGGCATCGAGGTCGCGAAGCTGGCTGGGCTGCCCGCGGAGATCCTCGGGCGCGCCCGGGAGATCCTGAAGAACCTGGAGTCGCTGGAGGTAGACGACGGCGGCCACGCGACGCTCGCTCGCGGTCGCCGGCAGCGCCGTCCGGCGGCGTCCGCAGAGAGCCAGCTCGGGCTCTTCGGCGCCGCCCCGGACCCAGCCGCGCAGCGGCTCCGCGAGGAGCTCGAGGCGCTCGACGTCGACGCGCTCCGGCCGCTCGACGCGCTCAACCTCGTCGCGGGCTGGAAGAAGCTGCTGGAGTGAGCGACGCCCCATGAGAGAAGGGGCCGGTCTCCCGGCCCCTTCTCGAGCACTGTGCGGCGTCAGGCCGCGCGGCGCGTGCCTACTTCTTGTGGCACTCGGCGCACTTCTGCGGGCCCTTGGCCTCCTTCTTGTGGCACTCGTGGCACATCTTGTGCCCCTTCTCCTTGTCGAGGCCGGCCATCTTGCCGCCCTTGGCGTCAGCGTGGCAGGTCTCGCACTTCACGGCCTTGTGGCCAGCGCCAGAGTGGTCGAACGTGACGGCGCCGCTCTTGGCCTGAAGGACGACGGGCTTCGCCGGAGCGGCGGCGAGGGCGGCGGAAGCGAAGAGCATCATGGCGGCGACCGCCATCGACTTGAGAACCTTCATTCTGGTGAACCTCCGGTACCTGGCGGGTAAATTCCCAGCCGTGTGGGTGCGAGAAACTATCCTCTTTATCGAGGCGCACCACGCGTCACGATGCCGCACCGCCGCAAGGCCGCGGCGACTGGCATGGGCTTCGGGGTCATCACTACGAGTCACACGATGATCGCCGGACATGTGCCCATAAGAAAAGGGGCCGGTCTCCCGGCCCCTCGTCATCGACCGCGGATCACGCGGTGCGAAGCTCGCTGCCTACGCCTTCTTGTGGCAGTCGGCACACTTCGTCGGCCCCTTGGCCTCCTTGGTGTGGCAGCCCTTGCAGAGCTCGTGCGCCTTGTCCTTGTTGAAGCCCTCGATCTTGCCCGGGGCCGCCGTGTGGCAGGTCTTGCAGCCCTTCGCGGAGTGCGCCTTGTGCTGGAAGGTCACGTTGCCGCCCTTCGCCGGGAAGGTGATGGTCTCGGGCGGCGTGGCGGCCGAGGCGACGGTGACGAGGAGGGCAGCGAAGATGGCGGTGATCAGCTTGGTCACGTGAATGCTCCTGGATAACGGGGCGGATGAGCCCGCCCGGGTACTGGACGGCGCAGTCTATCCGTTATTCACGTTGCTCTGTACCAAAATGTCGCAGCGCCAATACGCCGCGCGCCTCACCGTAACAACCGGATATCGCGGGCGTTTTCGGGTTCAGGTGAGATCGAGAACCGTCTGGACCAGCTTGTCGATCCCTGCGTACACGTCGGCGATCCAGGGGCCGAGCATGTAGGCGGGCGTCGAAACGACCTTGAGCCTCTCGTCCACCGCGATGTCGTCCACCCGACGGTCGACGTGCTTCGCGCCCCAGGACGCGATGGCCTCGGCGGTGGCGCGATCGTTCCCGATGGTGACGGTCACCCCTTCCGCCCCCAGCACCTTCGCGGCGATGACCGGCGCGATGCAGATGAACCCCATGGGCTTCCCGGCCCCGCGCAGCTCGCGGACGAGCCGCTCGACCTCCGGGAGGACCTTCATGGCCTTCCCCTCGACCGCGAAGGTGCAGAGGTTCTTGGCTGCGCCGAAGCCCCCGGGGAAGACGAGCGCGTCGAGATCGCTCGCGCCGACGCCGGCGATGTCGGTGATCTGCCCGCGCACGATCCGGGACGCTTCAGCCAGGACGTTCCGTCGGGCCCCCTCTACCGGCGCGCCCTTCACGTGATCGACGACGTGCAGCTGCTCGACGTCCGGGGCCATCGCGATGAGCTTCGCCTTGCGCCTGTCGAGGGCGAGCAGCGCGCACACCGCCTCCTGGATCTCGGCGCCGTCGAGGTAGCCGCAGCCAGCGAGCACGACGCCGACACGCTTCTGGTTCGCCATGAGAGCACCTCCGGGTGGTTCGTGTGCGCGACGAGTGACCGAGCGATGGTATCGCCGCGAAACGGCGCAGGGCAGGCCCCGCGTGCGAAAAATGGACGCCGATATCGAAGGGCGTGAGATTGGGGCCATGGGCCGGATCGCCTTCCTCCTCGCGACCCTCGTGATCGCCATTCCATCGCCGCACGCAGCCGCGCGCGGCAAGGCGCCCGCGAGGCATAACCCCGCGAGGTCAGTCGCGAAAGTGGCGAAGCCGCAGGGGCTGGCCGCCGCGTCTGCCGCGATGAAGGCCCTCATGCGCGACCGCGATCGCCGACGCCTCCGTCACAACTGGGATCGGGCGATCGAAGGGCTGCTCGCTGCGGCACGCGGGAAGGAGAAGGCGGCGGCGTGGCTCGAGGCGGGGCGCGCCCGCTATGCCCTCTACCGCTGGTCGGCGAACGAGGCCGATCGCGACAAGGCCCTGATCCTGGCGAACCGGGCGGCGCGGCTCGGATCCCGGGAAGGCAAGGAGCTCGCGAGGGCGATCCGCGAGGAGGCAGGGGAAGACGCGGTCGAAGTCGCCCGCCCCGTGAAGCCAGCTCGCCGCGGCGCGAAGGCGACGTCTGCGCCGCCGGAGCGAACGCCAACCTCGCCTGAGCGGGCGCCGGCGCCCGAGCCCGACGAAGAGGACTCCCCCCCGGATCCGACGCTGGCCGCTGCCCTGGCGGACCTCGCCGCGCCGGCGGAGGCGCCGGCACTGCGGCTCGGCGACGATCGCAGCCAGGGGCCGGCGGAGATCACGGAGGTCCGTTCCTGGGCCAGCGGTGACTACTCGCGCGTGGCCGTCTACCTCTCGCACTGGGTCGGCTGGCAGAAGCTGGAGCTCGCCGCGGAGGGAGGCCAGCCCCGGCGGCTTGCCTTCGACTTCCGGCCGGCGAAGCTGACCGGGACCGCGCTGACCCGCGCGGTCGCCGGCGGGAAGATCGACCGGGTCCGCGCCGCACAGAACGCCGGCGACACCGTGCGCGTCGTGCTCGACCTGCCCGGGGGCGACGCGGCGCAGGTCTTCGCCCTCGACGATCCGCCCCGGCTCGTCGTAGACGTCGGCACCCGCCCGCCTCCGGCGTCGATCGCGGAAGGGGCCCCGCCAACGGCGCCCGAACCCGCCGCCCCCGTGCCGAAGCACGCCGTCCCGACTCCGCCCGAGCGCGGGGAGCACGAGGAAGAGGGGCCGCGCACCGTTCGCAGGATCGTCGTGGACGCCGGGCACGGAGGGCACGATCCCGGCGCCACCGGCCGGCGCGGGCTGAGGGAGAAGGACGTCACGCTCGACATCGCGCGCAGGGTGGCGAAGGACCTGAAGGAGGAGGGGTTCGAGGTGGTCCTGACGAGGACCAGCGATCGCTACCTCCGGCTCGAGGAGCGGACGGCGCTCGCGAACACGTCGCGCGGCGACCTCTTCGTCTCCATCCACGCCAACGCCACCCCCCGCCGCAACCGGAGCGGGATCGAGACCTACTTCCTCAACGTCACCGACGACCGCTATGCCGCGCGGCTGGCGGCCCGGGAGAACGGCGCCGATCTGGACGGCGAGGACTCGGACGGCGTCCTCAAGCGGATCCGGGCGGATCTGGACGCCGTGGCGAGCGCGGGATCCTCGCATCGGCTCGCCGAGCTGGTCCAGAAGGAGCTGTGCAGATCGGTGCGCAGCCGCTTCGGCGACGTGCGCGACCTCGGGGTCAAGAGCGCGCTCTTCTACGTGCTGCTCGGCGCGCGGATGCCGGCCGTCCTGGTGGAGACGGGGTTCATCTCGAACGCCGCGGAGGAGCAGCGGCTCGGCTCGCCCGCCTACCGGGCCGAGGTTGCGCAGGCGGTCACGCGGGCCGTCCGGTCCTTCGCCCGGTCGGACGAGCGCGTCGCCGCCGCTCACTGAAGACGTTCCCCGCGGCGTCGTGCCGCTATACTCGCGCGAGCATGAACGCTCCCGTGACCGCGACCGTCCTCCCCGACTTCGTCCCATTCCAGCGCGACGAGCAGGTCCAGCTCCTCGCGCCGCTCACTGGAGACGTGAAGGCGGACTTCGCGGCCCAGCGGAAGGTCGTCGAGGCGTTCCACCGATCGGGAGCGAGCGGCCACGCGGTCGTCCGGCTCCAGAGCGTCGCGATGGATCGGCTCGTCCTGCTGCTCTGGGAGCGCGCGCTGGCGGAGGCCGAGGCGCTGGCCTGCAAGCCGACGCCGGTCTCCCTCGTCGCGCTGGGAGGGTACGGCCGCAAGGAGCTGGCCCCCTGGTCCGACCTCGACATCCTGGTGCTGCACGGCGCCGGTGAGCCGAGCCCGTACGTCCGGACGGCGAGCCAGAAGCTCGTCTACGCCCTCTGGGATCTGAAGCTCGAGGTCGGGTACGGGGTGAGGGATCTCGCGGCCTGCGACTCGCTGGCGGAGGAGGATCACCCCGCGCGCACGGCGCTCCTGGACCTCCGCTACATGGCTGGCGATCGGGAGCTCTACCGGGCGCTGGAGCGAGAGGAGCTCCACGGTCTCTCGGCGGCGAAGGTCGAGCGGTTCATCAAGGACAAGCTGGCCGAGATGCGGGACCGGCGCGAGCGGTTCGGGGACTCGCTCTACCTCCTCGAGCCCAACATCAAGCAGTCTGAGGGCGGCCTGAGGGATCTGCAGTCGGCGCTCTGGCTCGCGCGCGTCCGGTTCAAGGTCGGCGGGATCACAGACCTGCTCAACCGCGCGGTGCTGCCCGAGCGGGAGGTCCGCGAGATGCGGCGCGCCCGCGACTTCATCTGGCGCATCCGGAACGAGATGCACTACCTCGCCCGGCGCAAGACCGACCAGCTCACCTTCGACCTCCAGCCGCTCGTCGCGGAGGCGATGGGGTACCGGGACGGAGAGGCGGGGACCGGAGTCGAGCAGTTCATGCGCCACTACTACGTGGCGGCGAAGACGGTGCTGGTTGGCGTCGACGCCATCGTCGACCGCTGCCTGGAGCCCCAGGACGCCACCGGTTGGAGGACCGTCCCGCCACCCGCGGCGGCGATCGGCGCGGAGCGGACCGTCGTGATGCTGCGCGGGAAGCCGACGCGGGAGGGAGAGCGGGCGCTGGAGGGCGGCGAGTTCAGGGTCTTTCGCGGACGGCTGACCGTCACCGGCTCCGACGTCCTGCAGAAGTCTCCGGGGGCGCTGGTGCGGCTCTTCGCCACCGCCGATCGCGAGGGGCTCGAGCTGTACCCGTACGCGCGCGACCTGGCGGCCCACGTCGCGGTCGAGCTGCCCCCGAGCGCCTCCGAGGACCCCGAGGTCAGCCAGGAGCTGCTCGCCTGCTTCAACCGGCCAGGCACGCGCGGCAAGTTCCTCACGCGCATGCACGATCTAGGGGTGCTGCAGCGGATCGTCCCGGAGTTCGCGGCGATCACGGCGCGCCGGCAGATCGACGTCTACCACGTGTACACGGTGGACGTTCACACGCTCAACGCCGTCCGCCGGCTCTTCGCGCTCCGCTGCGGGGACGTGAAGGAGGAGCCGCTCACCGGCATCATGCAGCGGCTGGAGCGCCCGCTGCCGCTCTACGTCGGCACGCTCTTCCACGACGTCGGGAAGGGGAGCGGCCGGGAGCACTCCGTGGCCGGGGCGGAGATCGCGGGGCCGGCGAGCGTCCGGCTGGGGCTCGACGCGGCCGACGCCGCGGACATCGAGTGGCTCGTCGTCAAGCACCTCCGGATGGCGGCCATCGCGCAGCGGCGCGACATCTCGGACCCCGACCTGATCCACGCCTTCGCCGAGGAGGTCGGGACCGTCGATCGGCTCGAGAAGCTCTACCTCCTCACCTACGCCGACGTCTCGACCGTCGGGCCGAAGACCTGGACCGAGTGGAAGGCCCGGCTGCTCCGCGAGCTGTACGAGAAGACGCTCGCCGTCCTCGCGGGCGACGAGCGGCGCCCGGAGCCGGGGATGGCGGAGGCGGCTGGGCGCGCCGAGGCTGCGAAGGCGCTCGCTGGCCGGGCCGTGACCGCCGACATCGACCGCTTCATCGCGGCGATGCCGGCGCGCTACTTCCTGACGGAGTCGCCCGAGAGCGCGCCGACGCACCTCCGCATGCTTCGACGGGGGCATCCCCGCGTGGTGGCGACGTACCTGCGCAGCCGGCCCGGCCTGGCGAGCGGCGAGCTGACGCTCACGGCACCGGACCGGCCGGGGCTCCTCGCCACGATCGCTGGCGTCCTCGCGGCGCACCGGATCGACATCCAGCGAGCGGAGGTCTTCTCGACGCCGCAGGAGCCGTCGCTCGACTGGCTTCAGGGGCGCGCGCTCGACGTCTTCGCGGTCCGTGGCCCCGAGGGAGGGGCCGTCGAGCGGGACCGCTGGAAGGCGGCGCGGAGCGACCTGCGCCGGGTCCTCGCCGGGGAGGAGTCACTCGCCGACCTCATGGGGCGTCGCCTCCGCGCCTCGGCGTTGCCGAGCCGTCCGCTCCCGGCGCTCAAGACCAAGGTGGTGATCGACAACGTCAGCGCCCGAAACCACTCGGTCATCGACGTCTTCACCGCCGATCGGGTGGGGTTGCTCCACACCCTGGCGAAGACGCTCTTCGATCTCGGGCTCACCGTCGACCTCGCCCGGATCTCGACAGAGGGACACCGCGCCCTGGATGCGTTCTACGTCCGGACGAAGCAGGGCCACCGGCTCGAGGGAGAGGATGCGGGCAGGGTGGTCGAAGCGATTCAACAGGCGCTGGCTCGCGGCAACTGAGCGCCGGCAGGGTTCCGACCCGCAGTGGCTCGAGAGGCGTCAACCATCGGTTTTCACGGTGGTTCATGTGTGTAATCGTGCGCTTGACATGCCGGTTGGCCGCTGCTAAACGCTCGGGCGGGGAGAAACGGAAATACCCGCAATGCCGGAAAATACCGAAGACAATAGTCGCGCTGGGCGCTTCCTGACCAGCACCGAGGTCGCCGAGATGGTGGGCGTCTCTCCGCGAACGGTCTCGAACTGGATTCGGGACGGCCACCTGAAGGCGTTCAGGACCCCTGGTGGTCACGGGCGGGTCGCCGAAGTAGACCTGCGGCAGTTCCTGGACGAGCGGGGGATCAAGCCGTTGCCGGTCATCGCCAACGCGCCCATGGCTCGCGAAGACCGCGCGAAAGCACCGCGAGTCCTCTTCATCGACGACGACGAGAACCTGCTCGACATCATCCGGGAGGTCCTGGAGGCGAACGGCTTCGACGTCCAGACCGCCAGGCACGGCTTCCTGGCCGGCTACCTCGTCGCCCAGTTCCGGCCGCAGGCGATCGTGCTCGACATCATGATGCCAGGACTCGACGGGTTCGAGGTCATGGCGCTCATGCGGAAGACGCCCGAGGCTCGAACGGTCCCCGTGATCGCCTGCACGTCCATGCGGGGACCAGACGTCGAGGCGCGTGCGAGGGAGGGGGGCTTCGTCGCATACATCAAGAAGCCCCTGGACTTCAGGGGGTTGGTGTCGCTCCTGCGCGACGTCATCGCGCGCGAGGTCATCGCCTGAGCCAATCGCTCGCCAGCGAGGAGGACCTCCTCGCCGCGCTCGACCGGGCGCTGGAGGCCGCAGCCGCGACCGCCACGCCGGTGGGCGTCGTCACGCTGAGGGACGCCGGTGGCGGAGACGCGGCCGTCCGGCTCGCCGCGGCGTCGCTGGAGG
>JBAVTL010000238.1:0-4992 GCA_049696175.1 Anaeromyxobacteraceae bacterium | reverse complement strand
CGGCGAGCTGCGTGCGCGCCTGCCCTCTGAATCGGGTCTTCCTGAAGCTCGCGACGGTCTTCGTCCAGCCGAAGATCTCTTCGACCCGCTTCCGGATGCGCTGACTGATTTCGTAGCCGGTGTGCCGAACCGTTCGGCCGTCCACCGCGGAGCGCCGACGCTTGTTGCGGGCTGGTTGTTGCCCTTGCGCGCGAGCCTCGCCTCGGGGTCGGTCGTCGACACGCGCGTTTCGTTCGACCGCTTCTCCCCGTGGAAGTTCACGGTGGGGTTGCCCGGGTGCGACCCCGTCCATGTCGAGGAACCACCGGAACAGCAGGTTGTAGTCGAGCTGTTCGCAGAACAGCCGCTCGCTCCGCACGCTGTAGAACGCCATCAAGAGCGTGGACTTCAGCAGTCGCTCCGGCGGGATCGAGGGCCGACCGACCTTGCTGTACATCTCGTCGAACGTCGGCGAGAGGGCGGCGAGCGCTGCGTCGGCCAGCGTCTTCACCTTCCGCAGCGGGTGGTCCTTCGGGACCCGCTGGTCCGGGGTGACGAGGCTGAGCATCGTGACCTGGCTCTCGTTGCGGCCGCGCATGCGCCGACGAGATCACGAAGATCGGGATCTGTCGATCCTCTCGCGCCCGCACCCAGCGTCACACCCCGGCGCTACCATCTCCTCGTGGGCAATCCCCGTCTACCCGCGATCGACTTCCGCCGCCTTCAGACCCTACACACTGGACTTCTACTGCCTCTGCCTTCAGCTCGCCGTCGAGGTCGATGGGTCCCAGCACCGGGACGACGCTGGCCTCCGGTATGACGCCGAGCGCGACGCCGCCCTCGCCGCCGCCGGCATCAAGGTCCTCCGCTTCACCAACCAGGAGGCCCTCGCGGCCACGGAGTCCGTCGCCATCGCGATCCTCGACGAGGTCGAACGCCTCACCGCGATCCGGCCCAAGCCAACCATCGGCAGATCGCGACGCCGCGATCGCCTTGCTCCCTCACCCTAGCCCTCTCCCTCGATGAGGGAGAGGGGACGGTGCCAAGGGAGAACCCGCGTTTCTCAACAGCCTGCTAACGATCCGCGGCCTCCATGCGCATCGCCTCCCGCTCCGCGGTGGCGTGGCTCGCCAGCCTGTCCTCCTCCCGCTCGATGGCCGCGAGCCGATCCGCGAGCGTCGGGTGGCTGTAGCTCCACGCGCTGAACCACGGGTGCGGATCCACGTTTGAGAGGTTGGACTCGTGCAGCCGCACGAGCGAGCTCGCCAGCGCCTCCGGCTTGCCGGTGAGGGCCACGGCGAACCGGTCCGCCTCGTACTCGTGCCGGCGCGAGAGCCAGGAGCCGACCGGGGTCATCCAGAAGAGGAACGCCCCGCCGGCCAGCGTCACCAGCGCGGTGGCCGCGTGGAGCGACGGCGCGGCGAAGCCGAAGGCGTCGTAGAGCGGCCTCCACGGGACGAGCAGCGACAGGATCCAGAGCATCGCGAAGGTCCCCGCCAGCGACCAGAGGAGGCGCAGCTTCACGTGCGAGCGCTTGAAGTGGCCGATCTCGTGCGCGAGCACCGCCGCCGCCTCGTCCGGGGTCGTCTGGGCGAGGAAGGTGTCGAACAGGACGATCCGGGGGCGGAAGATCCCCGCGAACCACGCGTTGGCGTGGCCTGAGCGGCGCGACGCGTCCATCACGAAGAGGCCGCGGTTGTGGAAGCCAGCGGCGATCGCCATCGCGTCGAGCCGATCCTTCAGGTAGCCGTCGGGCAGCGGCACGAATCTATTGAACAGCGGGGCGACGAAGGTCGGCCACAGCCAGAGCATGAAGGCCTGGAAGGCCGCCAGCAGCAGGAAGATCCAGACCCACCAGAGCCGCCCGCCCCTCGTCACCACGCCGTAGACCGCGTACAGGAACGGCACGCCGAAGAGGGCGACCAGCGCCATCGCCTTCAGCTTGTCCGCGATCCAGGAGGCGGGCGACGTCCGGTTGAAGCCGAAGCGCTGCTCGATGACGAAGACCTGGAACGCCGCGACCGGGGCGCTGGTCGCCACATGGGCCATCGTGACCAGCCCGAGGAAGACCACGAAGAGGTGCGGCCCCCGCACCCCCGCGGCGGCGAGGGAGCGGTCCAGGAGCGGCAGGACCCCGGAGAAGACGAGGACGAGGATCACCGTGAGGTCCCACGTGTTCCGCGCCATGGCGAGCCAGCCGTTGGCGCGCACGTAGGCGCGGCTCCTCTCCGCCGCGGCCTCGTCGTACCAGGCCGCGATCCGCTCGGGCACCAACCGCTGCTCGCGGGCGTGGCGCACGTTGAGGGCGAGGAGCGCCGTCTCGACGAGGTACTGGACCCCGAGGGCGGCTGCGACGGCTCCGGCGACGATGGTGGCCATATGACCCCAATATGGCGACCCCCAACCCCGGACGCAGCGAAACGGGGCCCAGCGCTCCGAAGAGGGGGTGCGGCGATCGGGGGTGGCTCAGCGCGCCGCCACGCCCTCGCGCAGGAGGCCGCGCCGCACCTTCAGCCTCAGGATCCGGAGGACCGACTCGTCCAGCCGTGCGGCGGCGCGTGAGTCCTGGCGGACCATCGCGATGACCACGGCGCGCGGATCCACCCCCTGATCCCAGTCGACGGGGGCGGTGGTGAGGAGGAGGTCGTTGCCGGCGAGGAAGGCGCGCCGGATGAGCTCGCCCTGGTCTCCTCCCGTGGCGAGGAGCAGGCTGGGGACGGCGAGGTCGTCGGTCACGGCGAGCCAGTCCTGGAGGTGGGCGCGGGCGACGATCTCCGGCGCGAGGATGGCCGGGACGCCGCCGTACGCTGCGAAGCCGACGTTGGCCAGCATCACCCCGCCGAGCGTCTCGCCCGCCGCGACGAAGGCCGCCTGCTGGCGGGCGATCTCCTGCGGGGCGCGGTCCACGATGAGGAGGGCCTTGTCCGACGAGCCGGCCTCGGGCCCGTAGCCAGGGTAGTGCTTGCCGATGGGGATCACGCCGGCGCTCGCGAGCCCCCGCGCGAAGGCCCGCCCGAGCCGCGCCACGAGGACGGGATCGGCGCCGAGCGCGCGCTTCGTCTCGTGCATGAACCCGCGGTCGGCGAGGTCGAAGACCGGGCCGAGGCTGGTGTTCAGCCCGAGCGCCATCATGTCGATGCCGGCGCGCCGCCCCCAGGCCTCCGCCTCCCACACACCCTCCGTCCCGAGCTCCCTTGCGGGCGGGAGCGCGCCGAGCGTCGGGATCGATCGGAGGCGGTTGAGCTGTCCGCCCTCCAGGTCCACCGTGACGAGGAGCGGGATCTTCGATCGGCGCTGGAGCGCCTCCACGCGCGCCCGCATCGCCTCGGGATCGCGAAGGATCTTCCCGAGGAGGATCACCCCTCCCAGGTCCACGGGCCCGTCTCCCCCAGGTGGGAACGCGACGACGAGCTGCCCGACCTTCTCCTCGAGGCTCATCGTCGCGAGCGTCCGCTCGGCGAGGCCGGGGACGGGGCCGGGGACGGGGACGGGGACGGGGACGGGGACGGGGACGGGGACGGCGGCCGGCTGAGCAACGGGGGCGGGCTCGGCGCCGATCGGCGCGGCGAGGGCGATCACCGTGAGGAGGGCGTGGAGCATCTTCGCCTCCGAGTCTGCACGAGCGCGGTGGGGAGGCAAGCTCGCGCTCGGGCCGGGCGCGCCCCGGGTTGACGCCGCCCCCTCCGATTCCCTACTTTCGCGGCCCCGATGTCCGACACGATCACCCTGGGGGCTCAGCGGTCCCGCGCCGCCATCGTCCCGCCGGAGCCCAGCGCTCCGGGCGCACGCAAGGTCTACGTCCACACCTTCGGCTGCCAGATGAACGAGTCGGACTCGGCGCGGATGGTCGAGCTGCTCGGACGACACGCCTTCTCCCCGGCCGCCAGCGCCGAGGAGGCCGACCTCATCCTCCTGAACACCTGCGCGGTCCGCGAGAAGGCGGCGCAGAAGCTCTTCTCGGCGCTGGGGCGCTACCGCGAGGTCAAGGCGCGCCGGGGGGCGCTCATCGCGGTGGCGGGCTGCATCGCGCAGCAGGAGAAGGAGAAGCTCCTCAAGCGCGTGCCCTACGTCGACTTCGTCTTCGGCCCCGACAACATGGCGCGCCTCCCCGAGATGATCGACCGGGCGCGGGCGCGCGAGCGCTTCGCGGAGACCGGGTGGATGGACTCGCAGGAGTACGTCTTCCCACGCGCCGACGCCGAGGCGGCGCGCGGCCAGGCGACCGCCTTCGTCACGGCCATGAAAGGCTGCGACAACGTCTGCGCCTTCTGCGTCGTCCCCCGGACCCGCGGGCGCGAGGTCTCCCGCCCGCTCGCCGAGATCGTCGCGGAGTGCGCGGCGCTCGCCACCGTCGGGGTGCGCGAGGTGACGCTGATCGGCCAGAACGTGAACTCGTACGCGGGGGGCGGCTCCTTCTCCGACCTGCTGCGGCGGGTCGCGGACGTGGAGGGGATCCAGCGGATCCGGTTCACCACCAGCCACCCCCACGACCTCTCCGACTCGCTGATCGACGCCTTCCGTGACGTCCAGAAGATCATGCCGCACTTCCACCTGCCGGTGCAGGCCGGCTCCGACGCGGTGCTGGCGCGGATGCGGCGCGACTACACGGTCGCGCAGTACCTCGACCGGTTCCACCGGCTGGAGGCGGCACGTCCTGGCATCGCGATCACCACCGACTTCATCGTCGGGTTCCCCGGCGAGACCGACGCCGACTTCGAGGCGTCGCTCGCGCTGCTCGAGCGCGCCCGCTTCGAGAACAGCTTCTCGTTCCTCTTCAGCCCGCGCCCGGGGACGGTCGCCGCGCAGCGGATGAACGGGGCGCCCGAGTGGGCCGAGGTGCCGCGCGAGGTCGCGGTCGAGCGGCTGGAGCGGCTCCAGGCGGTCCAGCACCGGATCGTCGCTGAGATCCTCGCCGCGCAGGTGGGGCGGGAGGTCGAGGTGCTGGTCGAGGGGCCCAGCGACGACCCCGCGAGGCGCGCGGGGAGGACGCCGGAGAACCGCACGGTCCACTTC
>JBAVTL010000237.1:0-1644 GCA_049696175.1 Anaeromyxobacteraceae bacterium | reverse complement strand
CGCTCGCCCTCGTCGCATACGTCCGTCGCCGCGAGCCGGGCGTCGAGCAGGTCGCAGAGCCGCTCGTCGGGGCCGAGGAACCCGGCGAGCCTCACGTCGATCCCGGGGTGACGCGCGGCGAAGCGGGCGACCTCGTCGCGGATCTGCTCCACGAGGAGCCCCTCGAACAGGAAGTACGGCAGGACGAGCAGCCGCTCGGGCTTCGAGAGCGCCACGCGCTCGAGCGCCTCGGGGAGGAGCGGCTCGACCACGGCGATGAAGCAGAGCTCGGGGCGGGCGAAGCCGCCTCGCTCGGCGACGATCCGGCTCAGCTTGTAGAAGTTGCCGTTAGCGTCGGCGTCGAGGGAGCCGCGGCCGATGGTCAGGAGCACGGTCTTCGCCGCGTCTGGCCCCCGGAGCGGCACCGCCGCCCCGGCGCGATCGAGCGCGATCGCGACCATCTGCGGATCCACCCCGAGCTCCGCGGCGACCTCGAAGCGGACCCCGGGGAAGCGGCGCGCTGCCTCCGCGAGCGCCTCGGGGACGTCGCGCTTCACGTGGCCGGCCGCGAAGAGGAAGAGCGGCAGGACGGTGACGCGGTCGGAGCGCTTGGCCAGCGTCTCGAGCGCGCTGGCCAGGAGCGGCTCCGCCAGCTCGATGTAGGCGTGGGCGACGTCGAGCGCTGGGCTCCGCGCGCGGAAGCGGGCGACCACCTCCTCGAACTGGGCGTTGGAGGCCGGGCGGCGGCTGCCGTGGCCGAGGATCAGGACCGATCGGCGTTCCAAGCGACGGCCTCCTGGAGGGTGAGAGGTGAGCGGCCGTCGCGCGTCGGGTGGCCGAGGGAGCTCCAGAGCTGCGTGACCCAGGGAGCGCGCAGCCGCGCACGGGCGAGCAGCGCCGCGTCGGCGAAGAGCTCGGCGACGGGGCCGTCCGACAGGATCCGGCCTTCCCCCAGGACGACCGCGCGGCCGGCCACCGCCGGGACGAGATCGACCGCGTGGGTGGCGACGACCAGCGTCGTCCCCCGCTCGCGCGCGATGAGCGACAGGAGGGCGACGAACTCCATCTCGCCGACAGGGTCCAGCCCCGAGGTCGGTTCGTCCAGCAGGAGGAGGGACGGCTCCATCGCCAGGACCGCCGCCAGCCCCACGCGCCGCTTCTCGCCGAAGGAGAGCTCGTCCACGCGGCGCGCGTCCATCCCAGCGAGCCCCACTGTCGCGAGCGCGCCGGCCGCGCGCTCGCGCGCGGCGGAGACTCCGATCCCTGCGTGGAGCGGGCCGATCATCACGTCGTCCAGGACGGTCGTGCCGAGGAGCTGATCCTCCGGGTTCTGGAGGACGAGGCCGGCCCCGGCGCGGACCGCCTCCTCCGGCGTCCGGATCGGCTTGCCACCCATCCGGACCTCGCCGTCGCGCACCCGCGCCAGCCCCATCGCGGCGCGCAGCAGCGTCGTCTTCCCTGCGCCGTTCGCGCCGAGGATCGCCACGCGCTCCCCCGGGCGCAGCGCCAGGCGGACCGGGCCGAGCGCCCACCGCCCCGCGGCCGGACCGAGCTGGGAGGCCTCGATGGTGAGCGCCGGGGTCATGTGCGGAGGAGCCCCGGGAGGAGGAGACAGGCGCAGAGCGCGGTGACGGCGCCCGCCGCGAAGGCGGCGTTGTGCCATCC
>JBAVTL010000236.1:0-27040 GCA_049696175.1 Anaeromyxobacteraceae bacterium | reverse complement strand
AGCGCGACGCGATCCGCGCCTTCCTGCGCGACGTGACCCGACTGCGGCTCACTCTCCCGGGAGATCCTGACCACCTCCGGCTCCGCTGGGTGCTCAAGTGACCGATCGGCTACGTCCGAACTCTGGTGCGCCTCTCCGGCCGCGAGCGAAGACAATGCGTTGGGCGACCCGCACCCGTCCGCCCCGCGACCGCGGGGCCGCCGCCCCACCTACGCCTTCGCGCCGCCGTCCGGCGAGGCTTCCCCCGTGGCATCGTCCCCTCTCCCTCACCGAGGGAGAGGGTCAGGGTGAGGGAGCAGGCGATCGCGGCGTCGCGAGCCTCGTGGAGACGCGAAGGCCTCGCGGGCTACGAGGTGACCGGCTCCAGCGTGATGACGTCCTCATAGCGGCTGAAGTCGGACGCGTCGAGGGTCGCGAGCCTCGTGACACGGTTCGCGATCATCGTTGCGACCACGTTTGCGTCGTGGACCTGCTTGCCGCGAACGCCTCGCCGGGCCACGAGCATCAGGAGCTCGTTGAGAACCGCCGCCGTTTCGTCGAGAACAGCGCAGCCCTCGAGCGATCGCGTTAGCGCGTCCAGTGCTTCTTCGTTCGTGAACTGCCGCCCGGCCACGGGTCCCCGGGTCAAGACCGAGAGATATTCCCTGCAGACCTGCGGCGATACACAGGCCGCGACGTCGTCCCCCGCGAGCTTGGCGAGCAACGCCAACGCGACCGCATGGCTCGGGTGGGCCTCGACTGTGGCCGCGACGAGCACGTTGGTATCGATGAAGACCGGTTCAGCGCCCGTCATCGCCGTACATATCCTCGCGGCGGAGGCTCCCGCCGATCCACCTTCCACCGCTCCTTGGGAGAACGGGGAAGCGGAAGTCCCTTGGGAGCGGGCGCAGGAGCCTTCGGCGGGCGACGTCGGCGAGGACGATGGTGCGCTCCTCGGCCGTCAGGCCGGCGAGCTCATCAGCAAGTCGCTTCAGGTCTCGTTGTTCGCGTGCCATCGGCATGACGTTACCACCCCGCATTTCCGGGCACAGCCCCGGCCAGGGTGACGGGCTGCAAGGCACGGGCCCCCGCCCGCACCCAGTCCGACGCCAGGTTGGCCACCCGCACCCGTCCGCCCCGCGACCGCGGGGCCGGCCCGCCCTACGCCTTCGCCCCGCCGTCCGGCGTGTACTCCGGCACGATCCGCTTGAGCTGCGCGCGGATGGCGGCGCAGTCGCTGGCGGGGGTCTTCGTGAGGTCGTCGAGCTGGACCTGCAGCGCGTCCCAGTCGCACGGCCGGAGGTGGCCGACGAAGATCTTGGGGTGGCGCGTCTTCTCGGCGTGCTCGGCGCTCACCGAGAGCTCCTCGAAGAGCTTCTCGCCGGGGCGCAGCCCGGTGAACTTGATCTCGATGTCCTCGCCGGGCTTGAGGCCGGTGAGCGTGATGAGGTCGCGCGCGAGGTCGGCGATCTTCACCGGCTCGCCCATGTCGAGGACGAAGATCTCGCCGCCGTTCCCCATCGCGCCGGCCTGCAGCACGAGCTGGCTCGCCTCCGGGATGGTCATGAAGTACCGGCGCATGTCCGGGTGCGTGACCGTCACCGGGCCGCCCCTGGCGATCTGCTCCTGGAAGATGGGGATGACGCTGCCGTTCGAGCCGAGGACGTTGCCGAAGCGGACGGTGACGAACCGGGTCTTCGACCGCTGCGAGAGCGCCTGGACGTAGATCTCGGCGACGCGCTTCGACGTCCCCATCACCGACGTGGGGTTCACCGCCTTGTCGGTCGAGACCATCACGAAGCGCTCGACGCCGTGCCTGTCGGCGAGGTCGGCGAGCGCCTTCGTCCCGAGCACGTTGTTGGTCACCGCCTCGCACGGGTTCCACTCGATCATCGGGACGTGCTTGTGGGCCGCCGCGTGGACGACGATCGTCGGGCGGTGCGCCTCGAAGATCTGCTCCATCCGCGCGAGGTCGGTGATGTCGGCGAGGCGCGGCTCGAGCCGCAGCGCCGGGAAGCGCGCGGTCAGCTCGCGGTGAATGTGGAAGAGCGCGTTCTCGGCGCGCTCGACCAGGATCAGGACCGAGGGCTCGAAGCGGGCGACCTGCCGGCAGAGCTCCGAGCCGATGGAGCCGCCGGCGCCGGAGACGAGGATGGCGTGCCCCTTCATCTCCCTGGAGATGAGCGCCATGTCCAGCGCGACAGGGTCGCGTCCGAGGAGGTCCTCGATGGCGACGGGGCGGAGCTGACTGAACGTGACCTGCCCGTCCACGAGGTCGCCGAGCCCCGGGATGGTCTTGGACTTCGCGCCGGTCTGCTTGCAGAGCTCCACCATCCGGCGCATCTGCGCGCTGGTGGCGGTCGGGATGGCGATGAGGATCTCGTCCACCTCCTGGTCGGCGACGACGCGCGGGAGCTCCTCGATGAAGCCGCGGACGCGGACGCCGTGGATGTGGCCGCCCAGCTTCATACGATCGTCGTCCACGAAGCCGACCACCTCGTAGCGGCCGGCGTACTTGCGCTGGATCTCGCGGACGAGCATCTCGCCCGCGTCGCCGGCGCCGACGATGAGGACGCGGATCGGCTTCTCGTCCTTGTTGGTCACCGGCGCGTTGGGCGGCCGGAGGGCGCGGATGGAGAAGCGAGCGCCCCCGACGAACGCCATCGCGAGCACCCAGTCGATGATGACGACGGAGCGTGGGAAGGTCTGGAAGAAGAAGACGAGGAAGACTGTGAAGACCAGGGTCCCGAGCGTCGTCGCCTTGAAGATCTGGATCGCGTCGTGCGCGGAGGTGTAGCGCCAGATGCCGCGAAAGAGGCTGAGCGCGTAGAAGGACGCGACGCGGATGGCGAGGAGGAGCGGGAGCCAGACCAGTACCTGCGCGACAAGCGACGCCTGAACCCGGAACTCGAACCGCAGGAGGAACGCGCAGGCCAGCGCGGCCGTCCAGAGCACCAGGTGCGCGACTATGACGACCGTACGTCGCGTCGCGACGTTGAGAATCACCGCTCCACGTTCCGTCACTTCGAGGCCCCCCTCCGTAACGGGGGACTAATAGCACGGTGGCGGACACGTGGCGTCCCACTCCTCGGGGACGGCCTGCCGACCTACGTGCCCCGCCATGCGGATCAGGCCCTCGCGCAGCTTCGAAGCTCGCCCACCACCCGCTCCACGTCCGCGTCCGTCATGCTCGAGCCGCTCGGAAGGCAAAGCCCGCGGTCGAAGAGCGACTCCGCGACGCCACCCCCGACCGCCCGGCAGCCCGCGAAGACTGGCTGAAGGTGCATCGGCTTCCAGACGGGGCGAGCCTCGATGTTCACCTTCTCCATCGCCAGCCGGATCGCCTCGCGATCGGCGCCGAACTTCGCGGGATCTACCGTGATGCAGGTGAGCCAGCAGTTGGGCACGCCGTACGCTGCCTCCGGCATGAACTCGATGCCTGGAAGCGGGCCGAGGAGCTTGCGGTAGAGGGCGTTGACCTCGCGACGGCGGGCGACGCGTTGGTCTAGGACGCGGAGTTGGCCCCGGCCCACGGCAGCCAGCAGGTTCGACATCCGGTAGTTGAAGCCGATCTCCGAGTGCTGGTAGTGGGGGGCGGAATCTCGCGACTGCGTGGCCATGAAGCGGGCCTTCTCGATCCACTCCTTGCGGTTCGAGAGCAGCATCCCCCCGCCGCTCGTCGTGATGATCTTGTTCCCATTGAACGAGAAGATGTTCATCGCGCCGAAGGAACCGGCCGCGCGCCCCTTGTAGGTGGCGCCGAGCGCCTCGGCAGCGTCCTCGATGAGCGGCACGCCGTGCTTCGCGCAGGCCGCAAGGATCGGATCGTAGTCGGCGCACTGACCGTAGAGGTCCACGACGATGACCGCCTTGGGAAGCTTGCCACGCTTAGCGCAGGCCTCCAGCTCCGCGGCGAGCAGCGCGGGATCCATGTTCCAGCTCTCGCGCGTCGAGTCGACGAGGACCGGCGAGGCACCCTGGTAGACGATCGGGTTCACCGTGGCGGAGAAGGTGAGCGTCGAAGCGAGGACCTCGTCGCCGGGTCCGACGCCGAGGATCCGAAGCGCCAGGTGGATCGCGCCGGTACCGGAAGAGAGGGCTGCTGCGTGGCCGACGCCGGTGCGCTCCGCCAGCTCCCGCTCGAAGGCGTCCACGTGGGGGCCGAGCGGGGCGATCCAGTTGGAGTCGAAGGCGTCCTCGACGAGCTTTCGCTCGTCGCCGCCCATGTGAGGGGAGGAGAGGTAGAGGCGAGTGGTCATGGTCGGGGCGAAAGAAAACACCCGCGCTGCCCGGGAGGCAAGCGTGTGAGCGCCGGGCTCCCCGCCAATCGGTCAGCCCTTCGACCTCTGCACGGACTTCGCCGGAACGCCCACTAGGGTCACCGACGAGTCGGAGTCTCGTATCACTGCTGCGCCTGCCCCGACGACGACGTCGGAGCCGATCCGTGTGCCTGGGATCGCTACAGCGCCCAAGCCAAGATGCGTCCTGTCACCGATTCGCACTGCGCCACCCAGCGCAGCGTTCGGCGAAAGGTGCACGAAGTCGCCGAGGACGCAGTCATGCTCGACGACCGCGCCGGTGTTGACGATGCACCCGGCCCCAACCGCCGCATCCGGATTGACGACCGCGCCGGCCATGATGACGCTCCCCTCTCCGACGATCGCGGTCGGCGCGATCACGGCGGAAGCGTGGACGACGGTGGCGACAGGGACCCCGGCTTCGCGAAGCCGGGAGTGGCACTTCTGGCGCGCGGAGTTGCTGCCGATGCCGAGCGCGACCTGCACGCCGGGCCACTGGGCACGCGCAACGAGGAACTGGGCGAACCCCAGGACCGGCACCTTCCAGAGCGTAGTGCCGGCACGCTCCGGCGCGTCGTCGATGAAGGCCCGCAGCTCCAAACCCTGCGAGCGGGCGGCGTCGGCGACAACCTTCCCGTGCCCACTCGCACCGAAGACGACGATGCTCCTCGCGGTCATTTCGGATCCCTACCGGCAGGTGCGCTGCCCATGAACTCGGGCATGGTGGCGTGGCCCTCGCGCGAAATCCCTGAGCGGTGGAGCACCTTGGCCGCGGTCATCACTAGGATCTTCAAATCGAGCCAGAAGGTCCAGTGATCGACGTACCAGACATCGAGGGCGAACTTCTGCTCCCAGGAGATGGCGTTCCGCCCGTTCACCTGGGCCCAGCCGGTGATCCCGGGGAGCACGTCGTGGCGACGCGCCTGTTCGGGCGAGTAGCGCGGCAGGTACTGCATCAGGAGCGGGCGGGGCCCGACGAGGCTCAGGTCACCGCTCAGCACGTTCCAGAGCTGCGGCAACTCATCGAGGCTGGCGGCTCGAAGGAAGCGACCGAAAGGGGTAAGCCGCTCAGCGTCCGGGAGCAGTCGCCCATCCGGGGCGGTCGAGTTGAGCATCGTCCGGAACTTCACCACCTGAAACGGCGTCGCGCCTCGGCCAGGCCGTTCCTGGCGGAAGAAGATCGGCGAGCCCAACTTCACGCGCACCAACGCTGCGACCACTAGGAGGATCGGAAAGACCAAGAGCAACCCAGCCACAGCGGCGGCTCGGTCGAAACCTTGCTTCACGAACAACCGCCAACTGCGCTGCCGTGCTGGCTCTCTTGCCGTTCGCGTAATCATGTTCCGGTGACTGCGGACGCTACACGACGTGGCGGCGCTGGATCCAGCGAATCCCTTTCGGCGCGGGCGTTTGGCGGCTAGACTGCGCCCGCTCAAGCCAAAGGGGGGGGCGAAATGAAGCTCGCAGAGAAGATCCAGAACCGTTCCGCGCGCATCGGCATCATCGGCCAAGGCTACGTCGGCCTGCCGCTCGGCCTCGTCTTCAACGAGGCGGGCTTCCCCGTCACGGGCTTCGACCTCGACGCGAAGAAGGTTGAAGCGCTCGGGCACGGCGAGTCCTACATCAAGCACATCGGCCCGGAGCGGGTCGCGAAGGCCGTAAAGTCCGGCCGCTTCACCGCCACCACCAACTTCGACAAGCTCGCCGAGTGCGACGCCATCTTCATCTGCGTCCCTACGCCGCTCGGCCACCACCGCGAGCCAGACAACAGCTACATCCACGCGACGACCCGCGAGATCGCTAAACGGCTCCGCAAGGGGCAGCTCATCGTCCTGGAGTCCACGACTTACCCGGGGACGACCGACGAGGAGGTGCAGGGGATCCTCGCCAAGACCGGCCTCACGACGCCGGCCGACTACTTCCTCGCTTTCTCGCCCGAGCGCGAGGACCCAGGGCGCAAGGACTTCGACACCAAGTCGATCCCCAAGGTCGTCGGCGGCGTGAACCCACCGTCTACCGAGGTCGCCGCCGCGCTCTACGGCGCCGCGCTCGACAAGGTGGTGCCGGTCTCCTCCTCGCGCGTGGCCGAGTCGGCCAAGCTGCTGGAGAACATCTTCCGGTCGGTGAACATCGCCCTGGTCAACGAGCTGAAGGTCATCCTCGACAAGATGGGGATCGACGTCTGGGAGGTCATCGAGGCCGCCAAGACCAAACCATTCGGCTACATGCCGTTCTATCCGGGCCCCGGCCTCGGCGGTCACTGCATTCCGCTCGACCCCTTCTACCTTTCATGGAAGGCCGCCGAGCACGGCGAGTGGGCCCGCTTCATCGAGCTCGCGGGAGAGATCAACACCCGCATGCCGCGCCACGTCGTGGACAAGACGATGCACGCGCTCAACGATGACGGCAAGGCCCTCAGGGGATCAAAGGTGCTTGTCCTCGGCCTCTCGTACAAGGCCAACGTGGACGACGATCGCGAGTCGCCTTCGTACGAGATCATCGAGTTGCTGGTCGAGTCCGGCGCGAAGGTAGACTACTGCGACCCGCTCTTCCCGGCCGCGCACAAGACGCGCAAGCACGACCTCGGCCTGAAGACCGTCGCCTGTGACGCCGAGACCTTTGGCCGGTACGACGCCATCGTGGTCTCGACGGCGCACGACATATTCAAGAAGGCGGAGCTCTACGCCAAGGTCAGGACGGTCGTGGACTCGCGGAACATCGTGGCCGCGCTCTTCGCGGGACGCACGATCCCCTTCCGGCTCGTGAAGGCGTAGCGCACTAGGGTCGAACCCGCTTCGCCAGCCACTCCCGGAAAACGGCGGCGATCCGCTCGCTCGCCCCCCCTTCCCAAAGTTCCGGGATGCGACCGCCCTTCCCGCGGCCGTCGAGGGCCACCACTGCCTCCGCGATGATCCGCGAAGTGTCGGTGCCGACGACGGTGTTGGTCCCCTCGCTCACCGTCACCGGGCGCTCCGTGTTCTCGCGGAGCGTGAGGCAGGGGATGCCAAGCGCTGTCGTCTCTTCCTGGAGTCCGCCAGAGTCGGTGAGAACGAGCTTCGCCTGGGATGTGAGGCCAAGGAACTCGAGGTAGCCGAGCGGGTCGCAGAGCTTCAGACCCTTCATCCCTGCCACTCGCCCGTCGACGCCGAACTCCGAGAAGCGCTTGCGCGTACGGGGATGGATGGGAAAGACGACGGGCAAGCGCTTCTGAATGGCCTCGATGGCGTCTAGGAGCCGGCCAAGCGTCGCCGGGTCGTCCACGTTGGAGGGACGATGCAGGGTGAGCACGGCGTAGCCACCCGGCACGACGCCGACCTTCGCCGGCGATCCCGTGGCCTTGGCGCGCGGGAGGTGCTCGACGAGGGTATCGATCATTACGTTGCCGACTCGGAAGATCCGACCCTCGGGCGTCCCCTCACGCCGAAGGTTCTCGTCCCCGTCGCTCGAAGGCGTCAGGAGGAGGTCGCAGATCCGATCGGTGACGATCCGGTTGATCTCCTCAGGCATGTCCAGGTCGAAGGAGCGGAGTCCGGCCTCCACGTGAGCGCAAGGAATGCGAAGCTTTGCGCAGTCGATGGCGCAGGCCATCGTCGAGTTCACGTCGCCCGCGACCACGACGAGGTCCGGCTTCTCGTCCTGGCAGACCTTCTCGAATCCGACCAGGACCTTGGCCGTCTGCTCCGCGTGCGAACCCGAGCCGACGCCGAGATGGATGTCGGGCACCGGCATCCCAAGATCCGTGAAGAAGACGTCGGACATGGAGAAGTCGTAGTGCTGCCCGGTGTGGACGAGCTTCTGGGTCGCGTACCGCGCGCGCCCGATCGCCTTCATAACGGGCGCGATCTTCATGTAGTTGGGGCGAGCGCCGACGACGTGGATGATCTTCAAAGCTTGATTCCCTTCCGAAGGTGCGTTGCCGGGACGCATCAGTTGGAGGCCCCGCTGCGCCCCCTCCGTTCGCTCACGACCGAACGCTCTCTGTCATGACGGCGAGGTACTTCTCTGCAAGGGCGTCCCGCCCGGCGTTGGCCTCGACCCATTCACGTCCGCGCCGTCCCATCTCAGCGCGGCCGGCAGGATCGTCAGCCAGCCGCCTGATGGCGTCGGCCAGCGCGCCCGCGTTCTCCGGCTCTGCGAAGACACCTGCGCGAGCGTCATCGCAGACCAACTTTCTGGCCACACCGTCGATGGCCAGCAGCGTCGGCTTCTCGCAGGCCATGTAGTCGAAGACCTTGTTCGGATAGACGGTCCGGAACGTCGGGTTGTTCTGCAGGACCGCGGCGCCCGCGTCGCAAGCGTTCACGAACGCTGGCATGCGCTCCTTGGGCTGCGGACCGGCGAACCGGATGTTGCCGAGCCCCATGGCCTTCGCCCGGTCCTCGTGCTGCTTGCGCTCCGGCCCGTCACCCACCGAGGCGATCAGGATGTCCTTGCGATCACGGAGAAGTGCCGCGGCGTCGACGAGCTGACCGATGGCGTTGGCCCGGCCGTGCGCCCCCGCATACATCACGACGAACCGATTTCCCCAGCCCAACTCTTCGCGTACGGCCGGGTCGGGCGGAGACGGTCGAAAGTGCTCCAGGTCCGCCCCGTTCGGCACGAAAGCGATCTTGCCCTCGGAGGCCAGCCTGCGCTTTACCAGATCTTCCCGGAACGCGGGGGTCAGGACGTTGACGACGTCGGCGCGGCGGCAAGCAAAGCGTTCCATGGCGTACAGGAGGCGCGCCAGCAAGGAGCCCTTCCGGAGCACGCCCGTCGTGATCGCACTCTCCGGCCAGAGATCGCGGATCTCGAAGATGAAGCGTGCCCGGTGCCATACCGCCGCGATCCAGCCGGGAATCGCGGCCACGAGCGGCGGCGACGTGGCAATCACGACGTCCGGCCTCTCGCAGCGCAACACGGCAGTCGTTGCAGAGACTGTGAACGCGAAGAACGCCCACATGCGGCCTACGTAGCTCTTGCCGTAGCTCGCGGGGACGTGGCAGCGCCACACCGTCACGCGACCGTCCCTCTCCTGCGTGTTCCAGCGGCCTTTGTACTTATCGGGCGCCTTGCCGGTCGCGTAGTTGACGGTTCCGGCCACGACGGTCACGTCGTGGCCCGCCTTGGACCAGAGGCGCGCAAACTCGTTGAAGCGCGAGCCCCCGGGTTCTCCGGGCTGAAGGTAGAACTGATGAACGACGAGGATGCGCATGCTTCACCGATGGCCTTCGTGGCGCTCCACCTCGATGTCCTCGAAGCAACCTTCGGACACGCGGAAGCTGACGTGGTTTCCGTTCGCCGTGGCGACGGACCATCGGCCAGACGAGACTCTTACCGCGGGGCGCCCGCCCGAGAGAAGGGAGACTGCAAAGAATGGAAGTGCACCGTGGCGTTCCACCGCCAGAGATGGCACCGGAACCTTCTCCCCGTAGTATCGGGAGAGCCAGCCCCGGGGCGGGTCCTCGCTGCCCACTACGACGTCGCCTACGAGCGGCGCGCCGCGCTCATCGAGAACTGTCACCTCGAAGTCGCCGCTCGCCAACGTGAGCGTCATGCGACCGGCCACAGGGTCATATGCGTGCGCATAGGGCCCACCCAGCCAGTGGAGCCGCGCCTTGTGCTCACCCTGTCCCGTCACCCGATCGAGGACGATCCAGAGGTCGTCCTTCACATAGAGCACGGCCCGTCGATGGACGCACGCGCCCGGATGGCGCTGGTAGCCGTAATGCTCCCCCTCGGCGAGCACAATCGAGGCGGTGTCCTGGAAGCGGAGGAGTTTCGCCCTCGTCCAATAGAGCGTCTTGAATCGACGGTAGTGCAGCATCTGGTCGAAGCCGTCGACCCCCACCGTGTTGTGGCTAGCGGTTCGAAGGAAGTGGTCGTGCCACTTCTTCGGCCCGTTGTAGAGGTAACTTCCGCCGTCGACCAGCACGTTCTCTCCACGCCACCAGACGTCCAGGTGGAGCATGTCGATCTGCGAAAAGCGGTCGCGGACAGAGCCACAACGGAAGGTCGCGAAGCTGGCTTCGTCGGCGCCGCGAAGCACGTGAAAGCCAGTCTCGCCGAAGGAGACCGACGCTCGGTGCGCGCGGCGAACTGGAGCCTCCAGTGCCTTGGCGCCCAGGAACCAGGCCGCCTCCTCGTCCCACGGGCCGGGCTGATAGAGCCGCTCTCCGCGCGCGGCGATGCTCGCCGCATGCAGGGTGGGGCGAAAGTCGGCGTAGTCGCAGGACGTGAGTGGAGACACGAGCGCGCCGTCATTGGAGCCGTAGTTGGGCAGGCGCCCGTCCACCCCGTTCTGCTGTGCGTGGAGGAAGTCGACCCCTCGGGCCAGCGCGCTTCGCCAGGTCTCCGGGACCGACTTGCCCGCCGCACCGAGAAGGGCGACCGCCCAGAGGTACACCTGAAGGGCGACGCGTTCGTAGTTGTGCGACTGCTGGATGTACCCACCATCCGGGTAGAATTGGCGGTCCGCCTGCTCGACGAGCAAGTCCAGTCCGGTGGCCCTCCACCGCGCCGCGCGAGGTGCGGCGGGGAGAAGCTCCGCTGCCAACAGGAGGCCGAAGGCCTCCGAGAGCAGATGGTTGTTGTAGACCGCCTTGCGCGCGTACTCGATGTGGCGCTCGACGTGATGGGCGCCATCACTCAGGGCATCGACGATCGCAGGAGCAACGCGCGCCAAGGGGCTTTCCGCACCGAACACGCTCAGCGCGAAGAGCCATGCCATGAGCCGGAAGACAATCTCCTGGCTCGAGTTCCAGTGCACGCCGCGCCCGAACGGATTCTCCCGAACGAACGCCTCGATCTGCCCGGCGAGAGCGGTTGCGAGCACGTTCGCGTCCGTCGCCCCGTGCGTGGCCGCCCGCGCCATGTGATAGGCGTGCGGAAACCGGGCGATCTCCCACGTGAGCTTGACGTCGCCCACCCGCGCGCCGTCGCGAAGCGCGCGGGACCAGTGCGTCTCGGGGTTCCAGCGCTCCCCAGTTGTCGGATTCAGTATCCAGTCTGGTGGGTTGCCATGATCCGCCGGCCATCGCCCGAAGGCCAGCACGCGGCCACGCGCGGCGTCCGCGGCCAGGCCTGCTAGACGCTCTCTCGCCTCCGGGGTCAGCCAGTCGCGCGAGGCGACATCGGCGCCCGCTGAGCCGAAGGGTAAGCGCCGCACCATCTCCTCAACCGTGGGTCGCGCGTCGCTCGCGAGCGGGAGCGGCGGGCGTTCGATTGACTCCGCGAGCCCAGAACGTAGCGCCAGCTCCCACTTCAGCCGGAAGGCGAGACCTCCGACGCCCAGCTCGCGGAGTTCCTGGATCTGATTGCGGATTCGAGTCACGTCGGGGTCGCGGAGCAGTCCTGCGGGAGGCCCTCGCGCAGCGCGCGCACGGCCCCGAGCGTCGCGTCGGCGACTCCGTAGATGTGCTCCCAGGGGATGGGCCAGGGACCTCCGGCGCGGCACGCAGCGATGAACGCTTCCAGCTCCGCGTGATGGCCCTTGTCCTTGCCCCCGCGCGACCGCAGAGCCTTCCCGCCAGACCAGAGCTCGACCGAATCCCACGCGTCGATCACGGCGACCCGACCCACACCGAAGACCTCGATGCGCTCCGAGGGGAACGCGCGATCGCCGCCCGCCTGGTAGGAGACGGACGAGATGCTGCCGTTTGCGTGCCGAACGGTGATGAGCGCGCGATCGTCCGTCGTCTGGACCCCGGCTTCGCGTGCGATCGACTCGGCGTAGACGCGGACGGGCGGCGAGCCTACCAGGGCCACGCAGGTGTCGATGGCGTGGCAGGCCTCACCGACAATCCGGCCACCGCCGACGTCCTCGTCCTGCGTCCAGTGCTCTGGCGGGATCGCTCCGGGCGAGAACCGGAAGGATGCCGTGAGGGGCGCTGCACCGGCGACGAACTCGCGAACCTTCCGGGTCGCGGGGGCGAACCGTCGGTTGAAGCCGACCATCAGGATGGGGCAACGCTCACCTAGCTCCCGCACCGTCTCCGCGATCATCACCAGCTCTTCCTGCCGGATGCAGAGCGGCTTCTCCACGAAGACGTGCTTGCCCGCGCGCAGGGCGGCGACGACGAGATCGGCGTGGAGATCATGGCGGGTGGCCACGATGACCGCCTTCGTCTCGGGGTCGTTCCACACCTCAGCGACGTCGGTAGATGCGTAGGCAAAGCCCTTCGTTCGCCCCGTGTGTTCGGCGCCCAGCCCCTTCGCAGTGCAAAGGCCGCGAAGCTCGTAACCGCCAACCTTCGCGAGCGTAGGCAGAAGCACGAGCCGGGCGAAGTTGCCTGCGCCGATCATGCTCACGCCGAGCATTCCAGCGGCAGCAGGCGCCGTCCGCAGGCCGACTCGCCGGACCGGTTTGCCGGCCGGCTCCGGGTACCTGAGAACGATACCGATGAAGGGCTCGGTCCGCTTGGTGACGAGATCGTAGGCGTCCGCCGCGCGCTCGACCTCGAACCGATGGGAGGTGAGCTTGTCGACGGGGAGCTTCCCGGACGCGATGACGTCTAGAACGGCATCCATGTTTCGTTGAGCCGTCCATCGGACTTGGCCGAAGGGATAGTCGATGCCCTTCTCCTCGTAAGATGGATCCCAGCGGCCAGGGCCGAGCGAGGCGGAGACAGTGAATTCCAGTTCCTTCTGGAAGAATGGCGGACGCGGGATATCGAGCCCCACGACGCCGACGAGCACGATTCGGCCCTTCTGCCGGCAGACCTCTGCCGCAAACTCGATGGGCTGATTGCTGGACGTGGCGGCGGTGATCACGACGGCATCGACGCCGAATCCACCACAGAACCGCTTCACTGCCTCGACAGGAGAGCCGGCTGCGACCTCGTCCGCGCCGAAGTGCTTGGCCAACTCGAGCTTCGCCGGGTCGACGTCGATCCCGAAGACCCGACAGCCCTGCGCCTTGAGGAACGCAACGCACATCTGGCCGATGAGGCCGAGCCCGATGACGAGCACGCGCTCACCGAGGGTGACCTTTGCGAGACGCACACCCTCGAGTCCGATCGCACCGACCGAGGCGTATGCAGCCTGTTCGAACGTCACTCCCTCGGGAATTCGCGCGCACAGGTTGCGCCCTACGGCGACAACCTCAGAGTGCGGCCCCGCCGTGGCAACGCGGTCGCCGGGCTTGAGCTCCGAGACACCCCGGCCTGCTTCCAGAACGACGCCCGCGGTGGAGTAACCGAGAGGCATGGGCTCGTCGAGCTTGGCGCGGACCTGCTGCAGGGTCGCGATGACCCCTTCCGCCTTCATCTTCTGGAGGACGCGGCGGACCTGGTCCGGCCTCTGCCGCGCCTTCCCGAGCAGGCTCTTCTTGGCGAGGTCGACGACGTACCGCTCCGTCCCAGCGGAGATGAGCGACGCAACGTTGGCCACAACGACCTGTCCCGGCGCTGCGACGGGCGCCGGAATCTCCCGCACGGCGGTGACGCCCGAGCGGACGTCCTGGACGATCTGCTTCACAGGGGCTCCTATCGTTGATCCGCGCTCCTTCTAACACATGATGGAAGGTGTCTGAAGGCGCCCCGCCGCTTCTCGACGGACCGATTCTTCGCGGCTACGATGCGCGCGTGCCGGAGCCCACTCGCAGACGTCGCGTACTCTTCGTCGGTGCCTTTCCTCCCCATACGACGAACGTCTTTGGCGGCAACATCTCCGATTGTGCCGCCCTGCTCGGTTCCTCGTTCCCAAGGCGGGTCGACCTGATGACACTCGACTCGACCCAAGAGTCCGTCCCACCGCCACCGCTGTCTCGTCGTCTCTGGGCTGCCCTCCGACGCGCGTCGCGCTTCCTGAAGCTTCTCCACACCGGGAAACCCGACGCGGTCCTGCTCTTCGCCTCTAGCGGATTCAGCTTCATGGAGAAGGCGTCCTACGCGGTGTACGCGCGCATTTTCGGAGTGCCTTCGCTTCTCTCGATCCGCTCGGGTCACTTCCTCGATCAGTGTCGCCGGTCGGCGTCATTCCGAACAGTGGCTCAAGCTCTTCTAGCGGCCCCAGCCCTGTTGCTGTGCCAGGGCGAGCAGTGGCGGCGCTTCTTCATCGATGAACTCCATATCCCCGAAGAGCGGTGCCCCATCTTGGACAGTTGGGTTGCCACGGAGCCGCTACTCAAGATCGGCAGGGAGCGCCGTCCGAGGGCAGCGACTCCAGTCCGGGTTCTCTTCATGGGGTGGCTGGAATCCTTCAAGGGGCTATACGACCTCCTCGAGGCCGTGGCGATCCTGAAGACCGACCCTGACACCCCGGCGTTCGAGTTGCTTCTCGCCGGAGATGGCAGCCAGCGTGTGGCGGCCGAAGTGTTCGTCGGGCAGCGTGGCCTGGAGGGCGTTGTCCGATTCATGGGCTGGGTCCGCGGCGACGACAAGCTGTCGCTGCTCGCCTCTAGCCAGCTCTTCGTCCTACCGAGCCATACGGAGGGACTTCCCAACGCTATGATCGAGGCAATGGCTGCAGCACTCCCGGTAGTAGTTACGCCCGTCGGGTCGATCCCAGATGTGATTCAGGATGGGGAGAACGGTCGCCTCGTTCCATGTCGTGAGCCAGTCGCCTTAGCGCGGGCACTTGGGGATCTGCTACGAACACCCGCTGAGAGAGAGCGAATCGGCACCGCGGCCTACGATCACGCCCTAGCCCGTTTCACCATCGAGAAGGCCTCCGAGAAGCTGGCGACCTTGATCGCAAACTGCACACGGGAACCATGAAGGAAGTAGCAGTCGCCGAGCCTTCTTCCTGAACATCAAGTGCTTGCTCCATCGGATCCGACGTGAACCCTCGCATTGCACTCATGCTGGCGCTGCTTGCCTGGCCGCACTCACCGGTTGGTCAAGGCCGGTTCGACCCACCGGTCAACGTCGCGTTGGGCAGGCCATACACGCTCGATCCGAGACCGAATTATTCCCTCACGACGGAGTCTGGCGATGCCGTTCAGTTGACCGACGGGGCATTCGCCAGCGGGGGCTTCTGGACCGACAAGGCAGCCGTAGGTTGGGTCGGCGTCAAGCCCGTATCGATCACCATCGACCTCGGCTCTGAGTTCGAGATCAGCGGTGCGTCCTTCAGCACCGCAGCGGGGAGGGCCGATGTGGAATGGCCGTCGGCGGTGCTCGTCCTGGGGAGCATCGATACCCACACCTTCGCTCTCCTCGGCGATCTGGTCGCGCTCGACGCCTCTGGGGGTCATGCCCCCCGAGCTACGTCGTTCGCGCGCCACGTCTTCGCGAGCCATGAGCTGGCGGGACGGGCACGTTACGTCCGGCTGATGGCCGGTGGTCCGGGTCCGTACGTCTTTGCCGATGAGGTCGAGATATTCGGTCACCCGACAGTCGCTTCGGAAGTTCCGCGCAGTGCGACAACAGACACTGAAGCGCTGTTCTGGCGCGTGAATACTGCCACGCTGCTGCGCGCCGAGGTTGAACGAAGGCTGCTGGATGCGAAGACGCGGCTCGCTTCCTCGCGGGTTACGCCTGTGGAGCGAGCCACCCTGCTTGCCGACCTCGACGCGCTCCAACAGAGGACGACGCAACTTTCCCCCGAGGATTGGGCTGGAGTCAGCACGCAGTATCCGATGAACGACGCTCATGCCGCCGCGCTTGCCATCATCGGCAGGCTCGAACAGCTCGCCGGGGACCCCGCCCTTCGCGTCTGGCCTGCCAACCCGTGGGATTCCCTGGACCTGACTTCGCGCCCGCCGTCTGACAGTCAGTCGTCTGTAGAGCTCACACTTATGGACGGCGAGGTCCGGTCGACGGCCGTCAATCTCCGAAACTCGACTGCCAAGCCTCTTGTTGCCACGATCAGTCTTGCAGACGTTGAGGAGTTGGAGTCCGGCTGGGCCGAGGTACGACCCGTTGCCTGGTCAGCCGACGCGGAGGGGAAACCGATCGCGTTGGCTCTCCTTCCGCCGACTCCGAGTTCAGGCGTAGCGGTCGTCACCGTGCCGGCCGGCGTAACGCAACAACTTTGGCTCACCTTCTCACCTGCGAAGCTCCCTGCTGGGCTAAACCAGCGCGTCCTTCGGGTCTCGACACCGGCAACTTCCGACCTCAGCGTAGCCGTGAAGGTCAGGATCCTTCCTGGTCGCTTTCCCGCGAAGCCTCGCCTTCACTTGGGTGGCTGGGACTACCTCAACGATGGCTACGCAGCCGTCCCCGCAGCATCGCGCAATGAGGTCGCGTCGCTTCTTGAGGCGTTTGGAGTCGATCTGCCGTGGGCCACTGCGGCTGTTATGCCCTTCGGCAGGTACGACGCTGAAGGGAAACCCATTGGGGCCCCCAACACGGCAGTCTTCGATTCTTGGGTCGCCTTGTGGCCAAGGGCGTCCCGTTTTCGCGTCTTCGTCGATGCCCGCGATGATCTGGCTGGACTTCGGCGCGGCACGCCGGCATTCGACTCCGGCGTCCGGTCGTGGGCCACCTTCTGGTCGGCTCATGTCTCGACGCTCGGCATCCGACCCGGCGATGTAGACCTGCTTTTCGTTGACGAGCCGCGCGGGCCGTCGGAGCAGTCCGAGCGCCAGTTTGCGTGGGCTCGAGCACTGAAGGCCACCGGGACCGGATTCAAGGTCTGGCTCGATCCTGTCTACGCAGCCCCGGACCAAACCCCCGCCGCGATAGTCGACACCGCAGACACCCTTTGCCTGGAGCGTGGCCTTCTGGAGCGTTCGGGCACCCCCTACAGAAGGTTCGCAGGACGCCTGCTGTCCGCGGGCAAGACCGTAGAACTCTACGGCACCGCCGGACCCTCGAGTCGGCTCGATCCCTATGCCTACTATCGCCTTGCGGCGTGGCGCGCTTTCGACGTCGGCGCGACCGCCCTCGGGTTTTGGGCCTTCACCGACACGGGCGGCGCAAGTTCCTGGCGCCAGTACCAGGCGCCTCGGACGGTCTACTCACCCTTGTTCCTGGACGGTCGTTCCGTTCTACCGGGGAAGCACCTGTACGCCATTCGCGAAGGGATCGAGGACTACGAGTACCTCGCGATGCTGCGTGATGTGATCGCCCTCCAGGCTACGAGGCCTTCATCCGTCGATTCGACGCAGACTCGCGCCCGCTCGCTGCTTTCGTCCGCCGTGGCCCGCGTCCTCACATCCTCTCGCGTGGATGCCTACTTCCGCACTTCTCAAGAGGATCGGACCCTCGCAGACGCAGCGCGGCTGGAGATTGCACAAGAGCTATTGCGCCACGACCTTCCGCCCCCACCCACTTCTACCCGACCTCAATGAAATCCTGGCTTCCCACCCGCGCGATGACTCGCGCCGGAACGCCACCGACCGTGACTCCCGACTCCACGTCCTTGGTGACTACCGCATTGGCGCCCACTGCCACATCATCGCCAATATGAATGCCGCCTATGATCTTTGCCCCGGCCGCTACGTAGACCCTGCTTCCTAGCGTTGGCGCCCCTCGGTTCTTGCCCCGGCCCGCAATCCCGATGGTCACGCCCTGGGACAGGTTGCACTTCTCGCCCAGCACGGCTCTGCCAGAGACTACGATACAGCCGAAATGCCCCACGTACAGGCCTCCTCCGATACAGGCAGAAGCGCCACTCTGAACGCCGGTGGCGCACTCCACCAGCTTCTCCACCGGAAGCCACATCACCCTCAACAAGATACGAACCGGCCGCGGAAGCGCGACGATGGCGTTGCTCACCCTGTAGTAGCCACCGCCCAGAACCCTTGGCTGAGACATGCCGACACAAATCGACGCGTTCCCGGCCCTGGAAATCGCCGATAGTCCGCAAGTAGTTCATCTATCACCTAGACCCTCCTACACGCCGGCTTTCGGGACCACGCAAGCTCTCGTAGAGCGATACATATCGCTCGACGACGCCACCAATATCATACGACGTCGCAACGTGCCGCGCCGCTTCGTCAATGTCGCATCCCCTACGCCCCGACACTACAAGCGACATCTGACTCGCAAGTTCAGCGGCGTCATGGAAGAGCAGAGCATGGCGTCCGCCGCAGGAGATTTCGCGGTGTGCTGGGATATCAGAGGCGACTACTGGCACGGCACACGCCATTGCCTCGACTACCGCGAGACCGAACGCCTCCGAGCGCGAAGGTGCGATCACAAGGTCGCTGGCATTGAGCAACGCTCCCACATCCTCAACAACGCCAGGGAAGTGGCATCGACGCGCCAGTCCCTTGAGTCGTATCATCTCTCTCAGTTCAGCCACGAACTCTGGATCTCGGTCGGCACTACCAGCAAATGCAAGGTGCAACCGGCGCGCTTCGGTCCTTGCCAAGGCCTCTACTGCTCGGTCCTGCCCCTTGTTCCGGTCAATCCGCCCGACCACGACGGCGAGGGGCGCATCGAGCGGGAGCTGCAGCGTCTCTCGGGTCCGGTTTCGTGAACCCGCGGTCGCGTTGCCCCGGAGTGTGGCAATGGCTACGCCGTTTGGAATTACCCGCACGCGATCCCACTTCAACCCCAGCCGCTCCGTGGCAGCGAGTCGTCCCGTCTCTGAGACAGCGACGAGCGCGCCGGCCAGGCGCGCGCTCACTCGCTCGGCGACTCCGGTCGCAATCGGACGGCTGCCAAGCACCTTAGCCGCATGAAAGACGTGGACTACACTTGCTCTCGAGCCGCAGGCTGCCAGTTCGATTGGATGCGTGACGCTGCTCTGCATGATGTCAACGCACTTCTCGCTAAGCATCGAGCGCAATCTCGCCGCTCGTATCAGCCAGTGCGCTGAGCCGCCGTCCACGAGCGACCACGTCTCCACTCCGGCGTTGCCCAGCATCCTCCTAACCGACGTTTCGGTCGCATGGTCGCCGCGCCCTACCGCGCAGACGCTGCTTCTGAATTCACCCCTCGCGGCCAACTCCGTCGCCAAGGCCCAGGCAAGAGTCTCCGCACCTCCTCGTGAAAAGGAGTTGATGAGTTGCAGCACGTGAAGCCTCTGATTCATCAGGTCCCTCGAAAGAGCGCTGTTGGGCCCCATAGCGCCGCAGTGATGAGGATGGACCCGATCAGAGTCATACCTGCTGCCGCTATGGCGTGTTTGACGGCGCTACGCGATGTGCCATCGCTCGCTTCTCCAAGAGCGCTCTGCCCTGCAAGCGCAATGACCACCGGAATGACGCAAAGGAAGTGCCTGGTCTCAGCGCTCGTGAACCCGATGGCGACGGCGACCGCCATCACCCAACCCATCAACCACAACTCGGGCTTCGGTCCCCTCAAGAGGCGCTCGCGACCGGGCCGCCTGGCGAACACCAATACTGCCACGCCCATGAGCCACGCTGGCGCAAGCGTCTTTCCCAGCGAGTAGAGGCTGCCGGGCGCAATAGCCACCTTGGGGAGGGGCTGCAAAGGCAACCACGCTGTCTGGAATGCGCCTCTGGCGACGAGGGACGATCCGACGATGGAACCTACCGTACCGAGATCCGAGGCGGAGCTCTCGGCACCGAGCGCGCTGTAGACGATGGCCCGGTCGACCATTCGGTCTCGCGAGGCCATCAACAAGTTTGCGCCCACCAGGACAACCGCCACCACTGCACCGTACCGGGCACTCCTCTTGGAGCGCGCATCCATGAGAAATCCGGTTGTCGCCAGGAGCACTACGACCAGCGCCACCATCTCAATTCTGAGACCCGCCATAATCGTTGCAAGGCCGACTCCAACAACAATCGCCAGCGGAAGCCGAACGGCTAACGGCCTGCGCCGCAGACGTAACCCCGCGAACGCGGTTGCCGCGAATACCGCGTAGACCCATATGTCTCGAATGAAGACGACCGACGCGACAATCAGCCATGGCGACCACATGCCGACGACGAAGGCACGTTCGCTCGCGCTGCCCCGTCCCCGTTCGTCGGGAGCGAGCTCGCCCGCCGCAGCCACCGTCAAAGCAAGAGTTAGGCTGCCCACAGTCACATTGACAAAGTGCCCCAACAGCGGCTTCGGAACATCAGAAGGGACCGCCAGCCACTGTTGAAGCCTCGCGTTGACAAACCAGAACAGCGGGGCGTTCGTCTGGCCGTCCGCCAATGAGAAGGACTCCGACCTGGCCCATGGCCACACGAACCATTCAAATAAGCCTATGTCGTCGCGCGGAACCCACCTGTCGATCATCCACGCCGGATCGAGCGTACCGTAAGACCCTGCGTACCAGGTTCCGACGACCAGCACGGACGCGGCCAGCATGGCAAACGCTCCGTATGCTCGGAGTGCCGTCCCCCTGTTGTGTCGCACCATCAACCGCACCGCAACTGCACCGATGAGATACGCCACCACGAGACTGGCGGCATCACCTGCATCCAGATTAGCCCCTTTGGCCGCCTGCGTGGCTACCGACAAGAAGATCAGTCCGCCGGCAAGATGAGGCACGTGCCACGCGCCCCTGGGCTTGCCTGCGGCTAGCGCGCCACGCGCAAGCCTCCCGCCTTCGCCCGTCCTAGAGGATAGCGTTCTCATCTGCGGGTCTCGGGGACTGCTCTGCAAGGTACGCGCGCACGTGCAGCGCCAACGGGATGACCCAGAGCACTAACTGCGCCGCCGCTGTCGAGAGCGGTGCCCCCGCGACCCCGAAGCTCTTGGCAAACACTATCTTCAGGGGAATCCCGATTGCGGCAAACGCCACCGCCGCGACCATCTGAATCCGTAATGCACCCACCCCGTTGAGAAACGTCCCGAGGGTCATGGCAACGGAATAGACGATCGTTTGCGCTGCCAACGAGGCGAGGAGTGAAGCGTTTGGCATCCACTCCTTGCCAACCCACCACGTCACGATGGTTGGCGCTGCGAACGCCAGACTGGCAGACAGCCCCGTCGCCACAAGTAGCGAAGCCGTTACACTCCGTCGCAACGCACGCGCAGCCCATTTGTAGTCGCCTCGCGCCGTGGCCTCCGCATACGCAGGCCAGAAAGGACTCACCGCCATCACGATCACCATCGAAGCGAGGCCAAACAGTCGAGCAGGGATGGCGAACGCTGGCACCGCTGACGCACCGAATACTTGCGCTATTACAATAGTGTCGGCGAACAGTACTGCTACGCTAACAGCCTGCCCGACGAAGTATTGACCACCCGCTCGAGCTAACGTCAGGCATTCGTCCCTCGTGATGTCGCCTTCTTGCGGCCTCAGCCAAGGCCGCTCCCACCCAAACAGACGAACGCCGCTCACGATCTGAGCGAGGAGCGGCCCGCCAACCAGCAGGGCCACGAGGAGCGGGAGATAGGGACTCGCATTTGCGGCGTACCAGATGGCGACGAGCGCTATGGCCTGGCCGCCAGAAGTCCAAGCGCTGTTTACGAACCCCTGCTGGTAGCCAATATGTATTCTTAGAATCACATTGAGCGGCAGCGCAAGGAGGGTGAGCAGTATGAATACTGCCGTCGCCGGACCGGCAACAGAAGCTGCCTCGGGGGTGCTTACGTTGAATACCCTCTGCCAAGGCACAACGGGATAGAGAGCCAGAAAGCCAACCGTGAACACCATAGCAATGGCGGTCAGCATCGCCGCAGTGTTAGCGACCGCCTTGCGTGCTGCTATGAGATCGGATCTGCCGTCAGCACGAGCTACAGCCGTTTGGAGTCCGTTACCGAGCCCCAGGTCCGCATAGATCAAGTATGAAGCCGTCCCGCTGATCGTCATCCAGACGCCGTAACGTTCGGCGCCCAGGGACTGAAGCAGGATTCGGACGGTCACCAGCGTAGCAGCCACTTGGAGGCTCTTAGCTAGGACCGAGGCACCGCCACTCATCAACGCCCTGCGGTACCGGCGATCGGCGATGCCGCTGCTACCCACCGTCTCTTGCCCAGGGACGTCTTGGGGAACTGTATGGCTCACGGCACCTCAGGCTGAAGCAGATGGCTGTTCGTCCATTTGGACCCTCGCGCTCACGGCCATCCAACGGGCTTGGGTCGGGGACGCCTCGCCACACAGGCTACGCGGCGCCGGCGTTAGATGAGTTGTCAGCCACAGCGTCGTAATACCCATATCGATAGTACTGATCGTACTGCCCATACCTCTGGTCGGTCAGGTCGAGATCGTTGAGCACCGCCCCGAAGATCTTTCCCTTCACGTCCACGATCGACCGGACTGCGCGCTCCGCCGCATCGCGCGACGTCTGCCCCGCCTTCAGCACCATCAGCGTCCCGTCCACCTGCGTCGAGATCACCACCGCGTCAGCCACCACGCCCGCCGGTGGAGAGTCGATGATGACGCGGTCGTACCGCTGCGCCATCGCTTGGAGGAGTCGGGTGAAGCCTTCGGTGTGGAGCAGCTCCGCGGGGTTGGGGGGGATGGGGCCGCAGGTGAGGACGCTCAGGTTGGGCACGGATGACGATCGGATTGCCTGGTCGAGCTTCCCATCCCCCACGATGAGCGACGAGAGCCCGGTGTCATTCGGCAGCTCGAAGACCGCGTGAAGCTGCGGTCTGCGCATATCGGCGTCCACGATCAGCACGCGGCTCCCCCCCTCCGCCATCACCTCCGCGAGGGCGGTGGCCGTCGTCGTCTTCCCGTCGCCTGGGCTCGCCGAGGTGACCACGATCGTCTTGAGCGCCTTCTCCGGCGACATGAAGAGGAGGTTGGTCCGGATGGAGCGCAGGCACTCCGCCGCCGCGGATCTGGGGTTGGCGTGGACGAAGAGATCCCGCTCCTTGTCCTCCCTGGTCTGATCGATCGACGGGATGATCCCCAGGAAGGCGAGCCCCAGCCGCTCCTCCACCTGCTCCCGGGTGGTGATGGTCGTGTCGAGCATCTCCAGCAGGAAGGCTAGCCCCACCCCGGACACGAGCCCCAGCAGCATCGCCAAGGCGAGGTTGCGCATCGGCCGCGGGCTGGTCGGCCGCTCTGGCGGCTCGGCGCGGTCCAGGATGCGCACGTTCGACAACTGCAACATGCCGGTGACGCTCGCGTCCTTCAGCCGCTTCAGCACCGCCTCGTAGAGCCGCTGGTTGTTGTCGTGGGCGCGCTTCAGCTCCAGGTAGTCCCGCTCGTACTGGTTGATCCCGAAGGCGTCCGCCTTGGTCCCGGAGAGCAGCGCCACCAGCTTCCGCTCCGTCTGGACCACCTCGGCGTACTCGGCCCGCGCTGCGTTCAGGATGGTCCGCACCTCATGGCGCAGTCCGCCTCGCGCGGCCGAAAGCCTGGCCTCGCAGCCCTGCAGCTTCGGGTAGTCCTTCATGTAGACGTCGCGCATGCCGGCGCACTCCACCGACGCCTCCGCGAGCTTCACCTTCAGCTCCTGCACCGTCCGCGAGTTGGCGACTATGGCGAAGGCCTCACCGGCGGGCTCCCCCTTCTCCAGCGCGTCGCCGAGCGCGACGATCTGCTCGCTCCGCGCCTCGAGCTGGGCCCGCTGCACGCGCGCCTTCGTCAGGGCGTCGTTGATGGCCACGAGCTGCTGCGTCACCATCCCCTGGCGGTCCTCCCAGGTGGTGGCGACGATGTCGTGGCTCTTCTTGAAGTCGAAGAGCGCCTTGCCGCTCTGGTCCAGCTTCGTCTCGAGCTCCCCTAGCTGCTGCTCCAGCCAGTCCGAGGCGCCCTGCGTCGTGTTGGTCTTCACCGAGAGGTTCTCGGTGATGTAGGCCTCCGCCACCGCGTTGGCGAGGGTCGCCGCCCACTTCGGGTCGCGGTCATCCACCTGGATCCGCGCGATGCGCGAGTCCTTGACGGGGATGACCTTCACCCGCTCCTGCAGCTCGGAGATCGGATCGGCCTTCGAGAGCGCGTGCTCGATCTTGCCGGTGTCCTTCAGGTGGTCGAGCCCGAGGAAGCGGAGGTCCTTCGCGAGCTGCAGCTTCTCGACGACGCGCTGCGCCACCGCGCGGCTCTGGATCACCTTGTACTGGGTCTCGGTGTACTCCTTCGACATCAGGTAGCCGCCGGAGCCGGTCTCGACGACGTCCTGGACCTCCTGCTGGTTCAGGACCTTGGGGGCCGAGACCTCGATGATGAGCGTCGCGGTCGCCGAGTAGACCTTGGTCTGCCGCAGCGTGAAGAGGAGCGTCACCAGCACGACCGCCGCGAAGACCGCGCCGATCACCCAGCGCCGGCGCATGAGGATGCGCCAGTACGCGCGCAGGTCGATCTCGTCCCCATCCGCGACCGGGCGGGCCGACGCTTCGGTATCCTGGGTGGTTGGCATCGAGCCCCTTGAAGTGCTTCCACAGCAACGGCGCGGGGTTGCCCCCGCGGCCCCCAAAACCGCCCGAGTCTAGGCGGATCCCGGGTGGGAGTCGAGTTGAGGGTTAGGGCTGAAGGGGGAGCGGGGCTGCCCTATGGCTCGAACAGCGACGCGAGCGGCACCCCCAGCGCCGCCGCCAACCGCGCGAGGGTGGCTGTCGAGGGAACGTGCCGGGCTGCCTCGACACGGTGGACGTTGGACGCAGCCATGCCGCAGCGCCGAGCGAGCTCTGCGACTGACCAGCCCCTACCCATCCGGGCGACGCGCACCCTCTTGGCAGCTCGTCGCCCGGACTCGCCAGCGCCAGCACTGCTTCGGGCATCCGATGTCGCCCGGTCACCACCGTCGTGACGGTAGCGCGGATACTCGGCGGAGAAGGACGTGACGCCCCCGTCCTCGAGAACGACCTCGACACCACGCCGGAACTCGTCAACGGCGCAGGCGACCACGCTTCTCCCCTCGATGTCGGCGAGCTGGTCCACTCCCAGCTTCTGGGAGGTCAGGTCCGCGTACCTGACATTGAACCTGCGCCCCGACACGTCGTAGACGCACGAGAGGATGTCCGGCGCGCGATCGGAGCCGCTCCTGCTTGCGGTCGAGCGGGCCAGATCGGTGGCTCGGGCTTCCACTCGCACTCGCTCGATGAGCGCGTGATCGATCGCCGCGGTCATGTATCCGATCCCTCTCGGCTCCTCGGCGGGGTCCGTCGCGGCGAAGACACGCGGCGTCCGGCTTCGACCTCGAGGAGCCGTCGCTCCGAGTCGTTGGCCCGGTCCTGAAGGCGGAGCAGCTGTCCCCGCAGCGACGTGATCAGCCCGGACTGCTCCTCGTTCGTGCGGAGCGCGAGCGCAAGCTGCGCGTCGAGGGTCCGATAGGCATACTGCCAGTCCTGGACGAGCCGCTGGAGGGCCTGGACCGAGTGGCTCAGCTCCTCCTGGTCCCCGTGCTGCTTCAGGTTGGCGAGAATGCTCGCCAGCAGCGCGATCGAACCCACGCCCGCTCCGGCCTCATCGGCGCCCGTCTTCCTTCTCGCTGCAGCCATGTCCGTCCTCACGCGATCAGCCCCAGGGTTCGCATCGCCCGGAGGACGCGACCCCCATAACACGCTTGATAGTATCACGCTTGATTCGGGAGTCGCCACGACTCCGCTCTACCCCGACGATGAGTGTAGTCGCACGGGGTGACACGGCCGCGCCGAGGGCGCACCGGACGGGAGTGGGAGTCGAGTCGAGGGTTAGGGCTGACGGGGGAGCGTCACTTCACGGCCTGGCTCGACCCGCGCGGCGTGCCTTCAGCCGCGCCCAGCGCTGCGCCTCCACCGCCAGTTGGAGCACGCCGTCTCCGTAGTAGTCAGCAGGCTCGTGGACCGTCCCCGATGGCGGATGGCCGGTGAGCCCCAACTCCCGCGCGAAGGTCGCGGGATCGACGATCCGGATGCCCGCGACCTCTCGCAGGGCCAGGAGGTGCTTCCGGCCACCGGTGACCAGCTCCGACGCGCGCCCGGCCATCGCGGTCGCGATCAGGAGGTCGTCGGACGGGTCCGCGTCCACGACGCGGATGGAGGGAAGCATGTCCGGCGCCACGATCTCTGCGCCGGCCGCCAGGAGCACGACCGTGGCGCGCCCCGCCTCCTCCTTGCCGAGCGCCCGCAGCCGCCTGGCGATCCGTTCGTAGCTCAGGACGCGGAGGCACTCGGCGGCGATCCCGGGGCTCCAGACCAGCCGGAACGCAACGCCCGCCGCGCCGACGATCGCCGCTGGCGTCCCCCCAGGGCTCAGCACCGCGGAGACCACTACGTTGGTGTCCAGCACGGCCCGGCGCATCGCTACCTTCGCTTCGATGGAGGCTTCGCGCGCGCCTCCGCGCGAAGCTGCGCCCGCGCCCACCGCTGTCCTTCGAGGGCCAACGCCATCGCCTCATCGTCGGACATTCCCGGACCGGCCTTCGCCATCTCGTCCAGCAGCTCCCTGATCGACCTCGCAGCCGCACCGCGCCGCGCCTCCGCGAGCCCCAGATCGCGGAGCCACGTCGAGACCGGCCTGTCGCCGGCGGCCGCCTCGAGCGCGGCCCGATCCTCCGCGCTGACCCTCACCGGGATGATGCCTTCCCTGGCCATGGCTCATCGTATCACGTTGTATGCACGGTGAAGCCTAGGGAGGCCCTTCCCGGGGAATGGTGGGTCGCCGGGGGCCCCGCTCAACGATCACGCACGACGTAGCGCGCCCCGCGCGTGTTGCCGCGCTTCGTCAGGAAGGGCGCGTCACGCAGGTCGCGCTGCGCCTGACGGCGCGAGACGGTGCCGCGGAGCGCCTCCAGGTACTCGGCGAGGCTCACGCTCCCTCGCCGCTCGGCCAGCCGCTTCAGCAGGTTGCGCCGCTCGCTCCGCTCCAGCGTCCCGCGCGCCGTGCTCCCGAGCTCCTTCGCGAACGGCGCCTCGCGTGCGAGGTAGCCCCAGCGCTTGTACTCGGCGAGCGACTCCTCCGCGTCCCGCCGCGCCAGCTCCCCGCCGAAGGCCCGCGTCCCAAGGAAGAAGCGCTCGCCTCGCGCGGGGGTGATTGGCGCCGTCACGAAGCTGGCGTACCCGTCCAGCTCCGCCGACGGCGCCGCCTGCCGGGCGAACTCCAGCGCCACGGCC
>JBAVTL010000235.1:0-2582 GCA_049696175.1 Anaeromyxobacteraceae bacterium | reverse complement strand
GGGAGACGCTGCTCGCGTACGACTACAACGGGAACACGACGCGGGAGTGCCGGGACCACGGGGATCCGACGTGTCAGGTGGACCACGACCACCTGAGGGAGCTCTCCTGGAACGAGGAGAACCGGCTAACGTCGGTGGTGGAGGGCGGCGGGCGGCACGTGACGAGCTTCCTCTACAACGCGGCCGGTCAGCGCGTGGTGAAGCAGGGGCGAGGCGGGGACAGCATCACGATCGGGCAGTTCTTCAACCTGAAGGGGAGGATCGCGGCGACGAAGCACGTCTTCGTGGGCGAGACGCGCCTCGCGTCGAAGCTCTTGCCGCCGCCAGGCTGGGATCAGGGGCTCGTGCCGGTGCCGACGGCGTCGCCCCCAGCGTCCACTTCCGCGACCACGCTGCCGGGCTGTGATCCCTCGGGCAGCTCGCCGAACAAGTGTCTGCCAGGCGCGCCGCCCATCGCGTATGGGGTGGACACGACGACGGTGAGGCCGGAGACGTACTACTACCACGCAGATCACCTGGGCTCGACGAGCTGGGTGACGGACCAGAACGGGAAGGTCCACGAGCACGTGGAGTACTACCCGTACGGCGAGGTCTGGTGGGAGCCGAAGTACGACCGGAACGGCGCTGGCGTGAAGGGGCAGCAGTTCCTGTTCACGAGCAAGGAACTCGACGAGGAGACGGGGCTTCATTACTTCGGGGCGAGGTATTACGATCCGAAGAGGGCGAGGTGGGAGAGTACCGATCCTCTCATCAGCCTCCCCATCGGCAATCTCGATCAGAACGATGGCAGGGTGAACGCGTCGAACAACTTGGCGCCGCTCCTTACGGGCCCTGCCTCGCTCAACAGGTACGAGTACGGCCTTGACAGTCCGTGTAGATATACAGACCCAGACGGTCGCTGCCCGATGTGCATCGGAGCTGGGGTAGGCGCGGTGGTCGGCGGCGTGGGGATGGGGATCGCATCCTGGAAGCATGGCGCCCGAGGCTGGGATCTTGCTGGAGACATCCTGTTCGGGATTGGGGCAGGGGGCCTCGCCGGGGCGACGATGGGGATGGGGGCGGAGGCGCTTGGCTTGGTGGCGGCTGGAGGTGGAGCCGCAGTCAGCGAATTGGAGGCGGCAGCGCCGGAGGGCGAAGAGGCGCTGACTACCCTCTATCGGGGCGTCATGCCCGCCGAACTGCAAAGCATTGAGGAGACAGGGGAGTTCATCAACAAGGGGTCTGCCGAAGGGAAGTACTTCTCCACGACTGCCGAGGGGGTTTCGTCCTACGCAAAGCAGGCGGTCACTGCCTTCAAGGATCCTCCCTACACGATGGTAACCACGCAGATTCAGACTTCCGCGATCACGCCGAGCATGCAGGCGTCGGTGGATGGAGGCATACCCGCGGTGGTAGTTCCGAACGCCCTTCTCCCATCATTGACACCGGCCGTCCAATCTACGATGCCCATTCCGGGACGGTGAGGCGATGGTCGTTCTCAAGCCAGACATAATTGCCCGGGTGTCCCTGTTCGCGACGGCTCAGGGAGGGCGCACAACGACCATCCCCTCGGTTCAATACGGATGTCCGCTATTCATCGCAGGAGAGGGATTCGACTGCCGTCTGCTATTGGACCAGGTCGGTATCTCGCTGGCGCCTGGAACCACGGCGGACGTGCCTATCAAATTCCTGTTCATTGATCTGGTGAGAAGTAGGCTTGCCGTTGGGGTCCAATTCAAGCTTTGGGAGGGGGGGACATTTGCGGAGGGCAAGATTCTCCAGGTGCTCGCCCCGAGCCCAGAAGACCGATGAAGTGAACCCCCTCCCTCCTCCCCACGCTCAGGCCCGTAGCTCGGCTTCAAGGCGAGCTGGTCGGGAGGGTGAAGTCCCCGTCCGAGAGTAGCTCGCGCAGGGCAAGGCTCCAACTGTTGACCGGAAGCGGGGGCCAAGGCCCCACACCAAGAGTGTTTCATAAGGGCAAGGCTCTTGCCTTTGATCGAGGACTGAAGGGTGACCTCCACATGAGCAAGCCGCTGAGTCTCACCGTCATCGTTCTCGCCGCCGGCGCCGGCTACTGGGTCGGCCACGGCTCCTCGCCGAAGAGCGTCCTCGACTCAACCGGCGACGGCGAAGTGGTCGCCCGCTTCTCGGGTCACGTCCTCCGCGCGGGCGACGTGGAGGCGCGCATGCGCGCGATGCCCGACATGGTGCGCGCGCGGTTCAAGGCGCCGGAGGCGCGCAAGGGGCTCATCGAGGATCTGGTCCGGGAGCAGCTCCTCGCTCACCTGGCCGAGGAGAAGGGCTACCAGCGCGACGCGGAGGTGGCCCGGCGCTACGCGGAGGAGCTGGGGAACGTCTACCTCGAGAAGGAGTTCGAGGAGCCGGAGCGTAAGAAGGCGCCGACGGACGACGAGCTGCGCAAGTACTTCGACGAGCACCACGCCGAGCTGGCGCGCCCGGAGCGCGTGCGGATCGCGATCATCGAGCTGAAAGTAGCGAAGGCGTCGGACCGGGAGGGGAAGCGGGCGCTCGCGCAGCAGGCGCTCTCGGAGGCGCGGTCGAAGGCCGCGGACTACTACGCCTTCGGAAAGCTCGCGCGGGCC
>JBAVTL010000234.1:0-2953 GCA_049696175.1 Anaeromyxobacteraceae bacterium | reverse complement strand
ATCCCGAACACGGAAGTTAAGCCTACCAGAGCCGATGGTACTGCATGGGTGACTGTGTGGGAGAGTAGGTCGCTGCCGCATTTTTTCGAGGCCCGTCAACGGAGACGTTGACGGGCCTCACCTTTTTTGGAGTCCGAGCCCCGTGACGGGCGCTGGGTTGCAGTCAGCCGCCGCAGATTTCGGCCCCCCGGCGCGGAGCCGAGGTATGTTCAATTCTTCGCGCGGGGCGTGAGGCTGGCCCGGGAGTCGGACAGATGAGTCAAGTCGTCGTCGGGGTGATCGGTGGCACGGGGCTCGGTGAGGCCCTAGGGGCGCTCGGGCTGGGAGAGGTCCGGGAGGTCGAGACTCCGTTCGGCCGGCCGTCCAGTCCCATCACGCTGACCGACGTGGGCGGCGTGCGGGTCGCGCTGCTGTCGCGCCACGGCGAAGGCCACCTGTTGAACCCGTCCCAGGTCCCGTATCGGGCGAACATCTACGCGCTCAAGACGCTGGGCGTGACGCACATCGTGGCCTCCGGCGCCGTCGGGAGCCTCCGCGAGGAGGTGGCCCCCCGCCAGCTGGTCATCCCCGATCAGGTGATCGACAAGACCTTCAAGCGCGCGAACACTTTCTTCGACGACCTGGCTGCGCACGTCGAGTTCGCGGCCCCGTTCTGCAACAGCGTCCGGAGCGTGCTCGTGAAGTCGGCTGTCGGGCTGCCGGCGCGAACCCACCAGGGCGGGACGTACGTCTGCATGGAGGGGCCGCAGTTCTCGACCCGGGCGGAGAGCGAGATCCACCGCAGCTGGGGAGCGTCGCTCATCGGGATGACGGTGATGCCCGAGGCCCGGCTCGCCCGCGAAGCCGAGATCTGCTACGGGCTCGTCGCCTTGCCCACCGACTACGACTGCTGGCGGCCGCACCCCGCGAGCCTCGACCAGGCGAAGCTGATCGAGGAGATCCTGGGGAACGTGAAGGCCGCGACGGCCAACGCCTTGGAGCTCATCAAGCGGGCGATCCCCCAGATCCCCGCGCTGGCGGAGAAGCCGTGCCCGTGCCAGTCGGCGCTGGCGCTCGCGATCTGGTCGGACAAGGCCAGGATCCCGGCTGCGACGAAGGCAAAGCTGGCGCCGATCCTCGGCAAGTACCTGTAGGCGCCTTCTGGCGCGCACACCCACCCGGGAGCCGGGCCGGAGCTTTACACCGGATGGGGCAAGGCATCTCCTGATCATCAGGGGTGCTCAATGCAGGGTTCCTCACCCAGCGGCGACCGCATTCAGCTCGAACGGCTTCGCAGTGACGAGGCGGAGCTCGAGCTGGGGCTCGTCGAGGCGCGGCGCGAGGCCGCCGCGACCATCGCGGCGGCGCGGGGCGAGGCAGAGCAGATCCTGGCCGAGGCTCGGGTAGCGCTGGAGGGTGACCTCGCGCGCGCCCGCGCGGACGCCGAGGCGGCGGCAGTCCGCGAGGCGGAGCTGGCGCGCGAGGCGGTGGTCGAGCAGGTCGCGGCGCTGTCCAGGCGCGCCTCGCTGAATCGGCCACGGGCGCTGGAGCGGCTCGTCGAGATCATCCTGGGAAGGGGCGGGGAATGATCCTCCCCATGGCCAAGGTCCAGGTGATCGGACCGCGCGAGCTCCTGCCGCGGGCGCTGCTCTTCCTCCAGCAGCGCGGCGTACTCCAGCTGCGCGCGACCGGCGAAGAGAGAGGTGCAGACGGCTCGGCGCTGGTGCGTCCGCTGGTCCCTGCTCCAGACGCCGCGGCGCTCGCCCGGTCGCTCCTCGAGGCGGCGGATCGTGCGGCGGCGCTCGCCGGACGCCTCAAGCAGCCGGCTCCCTCGGAGCGTCCCGAGCCGCTTCCGGAGCCCGGCGGGTCGGCGCTGCTCTGGCGTCTCGCTGCGCTGGAGGAGGAGGTGACCGCCCTCGCCGGGCGGCGCTCCGCGCTGGTGGAGGAGCAGGAGTCGGTGGCGCGGTTCGAGCGGCTGGTGGTCGCGCTCTCGCCCATCCGTCACCGTGTGGATCCCTGGCTGGCCCCGGAGATCCACGGGCTCTTCCTCAAGGACGACCAGGAGGCGCTCGCGCTGCTCGCGCAGGAGACCAGCCGGATCACCGAGGGACGCTACGACCTGGACGCCCGTCCGCTCGGTGACGGCCACGTCGGCGTGCTCCTCACGATCCCGAGGGCGGCCTCGCGCCAGCTCGCGTCGCTCCTCTTCGCGCACGGGGTCGAGGAGGTGCGCTTGCCTCCGGGCTTCGCGGGGAAGCCCCTCATAGAGGTGCTCCTGCTGCTCGCCGCTCGCCGGCAGGAGATCCCGCGGGAGATCGCGGCGATCGACGCGTCGCTCGCGCGGCTCGGGGCGCTCTTCTGCGGGTCCCTCGCGGCGGCCGAGCAGGCCGCGCGCGCCGCGTTGGCGCGGCTCCAGGCTACGGGGCAGTGCGGCACGACCCGCTTCGCGTTCGTCGTGGCGGGATGGACGCCCGCTGGTCGCGTGGCGCAGCTCGGCGAGGCGGCTGAGGCCGAGCTGGGCGGCGCCGTCGCGCTCCTCGCCCATGCGCCCGAGCCCGGCGAGTGGGGGCAGGTCCCCGTGGTCCTGAGCAACCCGCGCTGGCTCCGTCCGTTCCAGCTCCTGCTCGGGCTCGTGCCGCTGCCACGCTACGGCTCGGTCGATCCCACGCCGTGGCTCGCCGTCTCCTTCCCCCTCTTCTTCGGCTTCGTCCTGGGCGACGTGGCCTTCGGTCTCATCGCCGGTGGGACCGCCCTGCTCGCGCTCAGGCTTGGGTGGGGCGGACGAATGGGGCGCGACGTCGCCGCCGTGGCGCTGGTGTGCGCCGGCAGCGCGCTGCTCTTCGGCCTGCTCTACGGCGAAGCGCTCGGTGACCTGGGGACGGCAATGGGGCTTCGGCCGCTCCTCTTCCACCGCCGGCGCGAGGTGATGGCGTTCCTCGGCCTCGCCGTGGCGGTGTGCGGCGCGCACGTGCTG
>JBAVTL010000233.1:0-2567 GCA_049696175.1 Anaeromyxobacteraceae bacterium | reverse complement strand
GCGATGGGGCGCGAGCCGCGGCTGGTCGAGGCTGCCGTCCGCGCGGTGGTGGCCGCGGTCCCGGTCACCGTCCCCGTCACCGTGAAGCTCCGGACGGGCTGGGACGACGCGAGCGTGAACGCGGTGGAGGTCGCGCGCGCCGCGGAGCAGGCCGGCGCCGCCGCGGTCGCCCTCCACGGCCGGACCCGGGCGCAGGGCTACGCCGGGTCGGCCGACTGGGGCGCGATCCGCGACGTGAAGCGGGCCGTCGGCGTCCCGGTCCTCGGCTCCGGAGACGTCTGGACCGCCGCCGACGCCCTCCGTATGCGCGCGGAGACCGGCTGCGACGCGGTGCTGGTCGCCCGGGGCGCGATGGGGAACCCGTGGATCTTCCGCGAGCTGAGGGCGCACGAGCTTGGGCTCCCCGTTCCGGCGTCGCCGTCGCGCGACGAGTGGGTCGAGGTGGTGCTGCTCCACGTGCGGCTCCAGATCGAGCACCGGCGCCGGCAGCGCCGCGACGAGAGCGATCTCGACGTGGAGAGCCACGCCGTGCGCGAGCTGCGCAAGCACATCCTCTGGTACACGCGCGGCCGCCGGGGTGGCGCGCACTTCCGCCGGGACGCCGACCGGCTCGAGACCGCGGCCGACGTGGCGCGGCTGTTGGAGCTCCACTTCCCCGCCGGCGCGGAGGCGTTCCAGCTAGATCCGCGCATCCACCCCGCGACGATGACAGAGTGAGGCCGGCTCCACCCGGGATGACACCATGACAGAGCTCCAGACCCTCTCCCTCTACTCCGTGGCCATCCTCGCCGGCGCCGTCGGCGGCGGGCTCCTGCCGCTGCTCGGGACGCAGCGACGGTCCGACGTGCTGCTCTCCTTCTCCGCGGGCGTCATGCTCGGCGCGGCGTTCTTCCACATGCTGCCGGAGGCGGTGGAGGAGGGCGGCGCGCGCGTGGTGCCGGTCGTGCTCGGCGGGTTCCTCCTCCTCTACCTGCTCGAGCGCTTCGTCCTCATCCACGTCTGCGCCGAGCCCGCCATCAACGCGCAGCTCGCCCAGCGCTGCGTCGACGACGCCGGGGACCACCACGACCACGGCCACGGCACGGGGACGGGCTGCGAGGTCCACACCCTGGGCATCGCCGCCTGGATCGGGATGTCGCTCCACACGATGGTGGACGGCTTCGTCCTCGGCGCCGCCAACTCCACGCCCAACATCGGCCTGCTCGTCTTCATCGCGATCGTCGCGCACAAGATCCCGTCCGCCTTCTCGCTCTCGGCCATCCTCCGCGCCGAGGGATACGGGCGCCGGCGGGCGCTCGTGATGAACGTCCTCTTCGCGCTGATGGTCCCGATCGGCGCGGGGCTCTACCTCCTCCTGCGCACCATCGTCCACGCCCAGACCTTCACCGCGTACGCGCTCGCCGCGAGCGCGGGCACCTTCCTGCACCTCGCGCTCTCGGACATCCTCCCCGACCTGCACCGGCGGCAGGGCTCCAAGCTCCGGCTCTCCGGCGCGCTGATGGTTGGGCTCGCGGCCATGTGGTCGCTCACCCTGCTGGGCCACTCGCACTGAGCTCGACGCCGATCGCGCATCCGATCGGACCATTCATCGCAGGTCGGCGTCTCCGACGTGCGCCTCCTCAGGTCGGGTTCGCGCGGCGCGGCAGGGTGCCGTTGCGCGGCGCGTCTTCCCGCGGCCGAACGTCCCCGAGCCAGAAGCGGCTCATCAGGGGGAGCGACGTGGAGCGCGCGTGAGTGGCATGACGCCTCTTAGTCGTCTGAGGTGATGGTCGCGTTCGCGCGGCGGCGGCGTTTCCTGCGATCGCGATCGACGCGGCGTTGGCTGCGGGGCGCTCGTGAGCGCACCGGTGTCTGCCGAGGACGCATCCGTCCCTCTTGGGGTTCACTGGCAGCTAACGCTTGACGCCTTCCGGAGCGAATCCGGCTTCCCATGCGGTGGCCACGCGAAAGGGCGCTCCAGACCGCGCGCGTCGCGCTTCACGCAGCGCGAAAGTCGCCCGTGCGGAGGCAGAAGCCCCGTGCGCTGAATGCGGCTCATACGTGGAATGCGTGCGTTTACGGAGGGTGCGAGTTCACGTGAGACAGTGTCTGCATGGACACCGCACGCGACCTCGCCGACCGCCTCGCCTCTCTCCTCCGCCGTGAGCAGGGGGCGATGGCCGAGTTTCTGCTCACCCTCGCGGACTTCGACCGGAAGCGCCTGTGGCTCGCGCTGGGGTACGCGAGTCTCTTCCACTTCCTGCACGGGCGGCTGGGCATGTCGAAGGGGGCCGCCCACTACCGGAAGACCGCTGCGGAGCTGATCCAGCGGGTCCCCGAGGTGGTCGAGCCTCTCCAGGACGGGAGGTTGTGCATCTCCAGCATCATCGAGCTGGCGAAGGTGCTGACGCCGGAGAACCGGGAGGCGGTCCTGCCCAGGTTCTTCCACCGCTCCCGGCAAGAGGCGAAGGCGGTGTCGGCGGAGCTCGCCCCGATGGAGGCGGCGCCGCACAGGACCGTGGTGACCGCGCGGCCGGCGGCCGCGCCCGCTCGGGCCGTGACGGTAGCCGCCCGGGCCCCTGAGTTCT
>JBAVTL010000232.1:0-1841 GCA_049696175.1 Anaeromyxobacteraceae bacterium | reverse complement strand
CGCTGGGGCTCTCCGGCTGGCCGCGCGCGGCGGAGCTCTGCCTCGGCTTCATGGGGGGCCGTGGGGAGGTCGCCCGCCTCGCGGGCGAGGCGTTCGCGGCGATCACCGGCCTCCCGATCGCCGGTCGATTCGAAGAGCCGGAGCCGGAGGAGCGCGACTCCCCGGAAGACGCACCCGAGGAGGAGCTGCTCGCGGGCATCGAGGCGGAGCTGCCGGCGCCGGACGCCGACGAGGTGGCCGCATGGTGGAGGGAGTCCTCCGGGCGCCTCGACCCGGGGATCCGGTACGTCCACGGTCGCCCGTTCGGAGCGGAGACGCTGGTGGAGAGCTTCGTCGCCGGCACGATGCGCCGGCGCCACGCATTGGGACGTGAGCTGCTCGTGCGAAGTCACGGAGCGTATGCGCCGGACACGCGGGGCTGGGCGCGAGAGCAGCTCCGTTTCCAGGCGGGGCGCCGGCTCGTGGCTCGTGCCGAGTTCGCGCACCCGTTCAGCCGGATGCTCCGGCCATAGGGCGGCGGAGGGGGAAGCGCGTGCTCCACGTGGACAACCAGACGCCCTTCGGGGCGAGCCTCTTTCTGGCGCCGGACGTCACCGGGGTGGACACCGCCTGGGTGGTGGTGAAGGCCACCTTCGAGATCGGTCCGAAGTCGGTGAGCGTGGCCGCGGCGCAGACGCCGATCGTCGCGGGGGACGAGTGCTGGGGCGACCCGAAGTCGTCGAGCATCCGCTACGCAGGCGAAGTCCATCCGGCGAAGCCGGCGACCGACGTCGCGCTGGTCGGGGGCGGGCACGCGCCCGGCGGCAGGCCGGTCCCCGGCTTCGGGGTATCCCTCACCGTCGGGCCGCTGAAGAAGGTCGTCCACGTCCACGGTGATCGGGCATGGCAGCGCGGCCTCGTGGGGCCGAGCATCTCGAAGCCCGCCCCGGTGACCGAGGTCCCGCTGCGGTACGAGCTGGCCTACGGAGGACGGCACGACCTCGCGAACGGAGAGCTGCTCGCGGACCTCCGCAACCCGGTGGGGCGCGGCTTCCTCGGGAAGCGCAGCGCCTCCGAGCTGATCGGGCTGCCCCTGCCAAACCTGGAGCACCCGAAGCAGTGGGTCACCAGCCCTGGGGACAAGCCGCCACCGGCCTGCTTCGGCTTCATCGCACCGTGGTGGGAGCCGCGCCGGCGGTATACCGGCACCTTCGACGAGGCGTGGCGCACGACCCGAGCGCCGTACTGGCCCCTCGACCTCGATCCGCGCTTCTTCCAGGCGGTGCCGCCCGACCAGGTCGTGGCAGGCGGGCTCCGCGGCGGGGAGCCGGTGGAGATCGTGAACGCGTCGCCGCGCGGGGTGCAGCGGTTCGCCCTCCCCGCCATCGAGCTCGGCGTCACGGTCAGGATCGGGCGCGAAGAGCATCGCCCCCGGCTGCGCCTCGAGACGCTGCTCCTCGAGCCGGACCGGGATCGCTTCTCGATGACCTGGCGAGGCGGCGTGACGTGCGACAAGCGCTCCCTGCGCGTCGAGACGGCGACCGTGACGCTCGAGGCACTCGAGGGGGTGGCTGGATGAGCATGCCAGGAGCCGGGCAGCCGGAGGTGATCGCCGTCGGGATGGTGACGCCGGTCGGGCTCGACGCCGCCAACGCCGCCGCCGCGATCCGCGCCGGGATCTGCAGGTTCAGTGAGGCGCCGTTCTTCGATGAGTATGGCGAGCCGCGCGTCACGTCGTTCGTGGCGGCGAAGTACCTGCCACCCCTCGCGGAGCCGCTGCTCGGGGCGCCGATGAGCGAGCGCGCGGCGCGCATGCTGCGCCTCGCGACGCTCGCGCTCCAGCAGGCGGCCTGGCCGTGCAC
>JBAVTL010000231.1:0-11144 GCA_049696175.1 Anaeromyxobacteraceae bacterium | reverse complement strand
GCCCTCGCGCCCTTCGCGGCCCTCGCGCCGGTCACGCTCCTCGCGGCGCGCACGCCGGGCGGCCTCCTCTTCGGCCCCCTTCTCCGCCGCGTCGCGGAAGAATGACTCGTCGACCTCGGGGACGATGACCTGGCGGCAGCCGACCCCTGCCTCGGTGGCCGCCTCCGAGAGCGCCTCGCCGCAGAGCAGGATCACGGGGAGCTGGCCCCCTGCACCCGCCTCGCCGCGCGCCTCGCGCTGGGCGTCGCCGGTCCCGATCACGACGCCGATCTGCGCGCCGTAGTTCGAGACGTCTCGCCGCAGATCCTGGACGTCGCGCCGCGTCACGTCTTCGTGCGCGCGGAGCACGCGGATCGCGTGGCGCAGGTTCGCCGCGCCGAGCTGCTTCCGCGCCGTGTAGATCGCGTGCTCGCGCCCGCGCTTGACCACCTTCAGCTCCTGATACCCCATCCGCTCCAGGAGCGCGGCGGCGAGGTGCTCGAACGTGGGCCCGTCGCAGTCACGCATCCTGCTGCGAAGCGCACCGAGCGCCGCCTGGCGGAGATCGACGCTGGAGACGGGCGCGCGGAGCGGCGCAGCGGCAGCCCGATCGCCCGGCTCCGGCTGCGCCACGAGCGTGACGGTCTCGCCTGCGAGCGCGAAGAGCTGCTTGCGCCCCGCCGACTCCCGCCGGCGGTTGTCCTCGAGGAGAGCGGCGCGAAGCGACCCCAGATCCCGCACGAAGGCTTCGGGCATCAGGAGGCGCTCGGAACCCTGCGTCGCGATCTCGACCAGCGTCAGCGCCCTGTCCGAGCCGGCGAGGATCTCGTAGGCGACCTCGGAAGGCGGCGGGAAGCGCTTGGGGCGCCGCTCCTCCCCCTCCTCGCGCCGGCGGCCACGAGGCTCACCGCGACCTTCACCGCGGCCAGACGCGCGCACGACCTCGCGGCTCGGGATCGGGTGGCGCTCGTTGCTGCGGTAAGGGACCTCGTCCACCGGCGGCGGCTCGACCAGGTTCTCGGTGCCGGCAGGGTCCTCGTCGAGCCCCCACTCGACGAGCGCGAAGGTACCGTGTTGAACGGCGATGACGCGGCGGTCAGCCTTGGGCAGGCGGCAATGGGCCACGAGCTGCCCCGCCATGGTCTCCTCCGGGATCTTCCCGACATGGTCGAGCAGATCTTCTCGGGAGGCGATCTCGGCGATCTTCGTGAAGTGAAGAGGCTTCCCCTCGCGCCGCAGCACCTCGATGGCGGCTTCGGTGAAGGTCATGAAAGTCCTTGGTTGAAATTTTCTGGGGGCGTCGTCGGGGACGAGCCTCCGCAGGTCAAGGCATCATCAGGCCGCGGGTCCGGCGTGTCAACGGCCAAACCTCGCGATTCCCCAATGGTTCTCGGCAGGTCAGACGCCCAGGAAGAGCCGCTTGCCGAAGTTCAGCGCGAGGTCGGCGTCGAAGATCTTCTGCGCCGAGGTCTCGATGTCGTACGGCACGCGGAAGTACTCCACCTCGCGCCGCTCCGTGTCGTACATCACGAAGCAGGCCCGGTTGTCGCAGTCCCGGGGTTGCCCGACCGATCCGACCGAGATGACGTACTTGTAGCCTCTCCGCAGCCCGAACTTCTGTGAGACCACCTCGTTCACGTCCCCGCCGGCGTGGAGGGCGAAGACCTTGCAGAGGTGCGAGTGGCCGATGAAGCTGACGTCGGCCAGCTCGTCGAAGTGAGGGACCAGCTCGAGCGCCTGCTCCATGGCGAAGACGTACTCGTAGGAGGGTGGCTCGAGCGGCGAGCCGTGCGAGAAGCTCACGCCATCGGCGGTCCGGTGCACGTATGGCAGCGTGCGCAGCCACTCCAGGTGTTCGAGGTCGATCCGCGCCGCGGTCCAGTCGAGGGCGTGACGCGCGGCGTCATAGTAGAAGCTGTAGTCCATCCGGCCCGAGACGGCCGCGTCGTGGTTCCCCAGCAGCGTGACGGCCGAGATCTTCCGGACGATCGCGCAGCACTCGTTGACGCTCGCCCCGTACCCGACGACGTCGCCAAGGCACATCACGACGTCAGGCTGGAGCCGCTCGAGAGCGGCCAGCGATTCGTTGAGCGCCTCGAGGTTCGAGTGGATGTCGCTCAGGATCCCGATCCGCATTCGTCCCCGTGACCACCCTTCGGAGGGGTCGGCGCATCGTAGCCGCCACCCCTCCAGAGCGTCAACTCGCGGAGGCCTCGAAGAGGTCCTCCTCGAGATCGTCGAAGTGGGCGAGTTGCCGCGCCTCTGCGTAGCGCTTGAGGATCTCGTCCGAGGTGAGCGTGCGCAGCCGATCGAGGCTGAACTGCTCGACGACGTAGCTCGCCAGCACGCTCCCGAGCACGATCGCCCGCCGCAGCACCCCGCGCTCCTCGCGCCCGCTCTTCGCGAGGTAGCCCATGAACCCTCCAGCGAAGCTGTCCCCCGCCCCGGTCGGATCGAAGACGGCAGGGAGCGGGAACGCGGAGGCGATGAAGACCTCCTCCCCGGAGAAGAAGGCCGCGCCGTACTCCCCCCGCTTGATCACCACCGCGCGCGGGCCCATCCGGAGGATCGCCTTCGCCGCCTTCACGACGTTGTGCTCCCCGGCCAGCTGCCGGGCCTCCGCGTCGTTGACGAAGAGCGTGTCTACCCGCCTGATGGTCTGGAGGAGGCTCTCGCGCTTCGACGCGATCCAGTAGTTCATCGTGTCCATGGCCACGAAGCGCGGGGCCCGGACCTGATCCAGCACCTGCCGCTGGAGATCCGGATCGATGTTGCCGAGGAAGACGTACGCCGAGTCCCTGAAGTGCTCGGGGAGCTCCGGCTTGAACTCCGCGAAGACGTTCAGCTGAGTGTCGAGCGTGTGGGCGGTGTTCAGGTCGAACTCGTACCGGCCGCTCCAGCGGAACGTCCGGCCGGGGCGGCGGACCAGCCCGGCGAGATCGATCTCGCGCGAGGAGAGGAACTCCACGTGCTCCGCGGGGAAGTCCTCCCCCACCACCGCGACCACGCGCGTCGGGAGGAAGAAGCTCGAGCAGGTCGCGAAGTACGAGGCCGAGCCGCCGAGGACGTCGGCGCGGCGTCCGAACGGGGTCTCCAGCGTGTCCAGCGCGACGGAACCGACCACGAGCAGCGACAAGGCAGCCTCCTGACGCCGCGCGAAGTTCGCGGCGGCAGTTGCGTACCGTGCCGCCCGGTCCCGGTCAACGTGAACCGGACGATGGGGTCGAGGCCGCGAGCTGCCCACAGGCGGCGGCGATGTCGCGGCCGCGGCTCTTCCGGACGACCGCGGTGATCGCCATGCCGACGAGCCGCTCCTGGAAGCGCTCGATCCGCGAGGGCTCGGGGGCGCGCAGCGCGAGCCCCGGGCTCTCGTTGTAGGGGATGAGGTTCACCTTCGACGGGATCCCCTTCAGGATCCGGGCGAGCCGATCCGCGTCCTCGTCCGTGTCGTTCACGCCTCCCAGCATCACGTACTCGAAGGTGATGCGGCGCCCCTGCTTCATGGGGAAGGCGCGGCACGCGCGCAGCAGCTCCGGGATGGGGTAGCGCAGGTTGATCGGCATGATCCGGCTGCGCGTCTCGTCGGTGGTCGCGTTGAGCGAGACCGCGAGCTTCACCTGCGTCTCCTCCCCAAGCCGCCGGATCATGGGCGCGAGCCCCGACGTCGAGACGGTGACGTGGCGGTGGGAGAAGTTGGGGCCGTCCTCGGAGAGCAGGACGTCGAGGGCGGCCTTCAGGTTGTCGAAGTTTGCGAGCGGCTCCCCCATCCCCATGAAGACGAGGTTGGTCAGCGGGCGCGTCCCCTCCCCCTCGCCCAGCTCGACGAGCCGCCGGTTGGCGCGGTGCACCTGATCGACGATCTCCCCGGCCGTGAGGTTCCGCAGGAGCCCCATCGTCGCCGTCAGGCAGAAGCTGCACCCCATCGCGCAGCCGGACTGGGAGGAGACGCAGAGCGTCTTGCGCCCGGTCTCCGGCATGTAGACCGACTCGACCGGGCGGCCGTCGACCGTGCGCCACTTCCACTTGATCGTCCCGTCGGCGGAGCGATGCTCCTCCTCGCGCGCCAGCGTCGCGAGCGTGAAGCGCTCCGCCAGCACGGACCGGAGCGCCCGCGGCACGTCGGTCACCTCGTCCAGCGTGGCGGCGCCGCGCAGGTGGAGCCAGCGGTAGATCTGGCGCGCGCGAAACGGCCGCTCGCGCTGCTCCGCGACGAAGGCGTCGAGCGCCTCGATCGGCAGCGACCGCAGGTCGGGCCGTGTCTCCTCGGCCACGCCGTCAGCCTCTCGCCACCGGGTCGGCGATCGCCGCCGCGGACCTGGAGGGGGCGCCACTGGGCGCGGCGCGGGAGATCTCGACCCTCGTGACGCGCCGCTCGTCCCCCGCGCGGACGACGAACGTGAGGCCGTCCCAGGCGATGACCGCCCCGACCGGCGGGACGCGACCGGCGTGCGCCGTCACGAACCCGCCCAGGGTCTCGAAGTCCCCCTCCTCCGGGAACCTGACGTCGGGTGGGCGCTCACCGCCGGGGACGGCTGGCTCGGAGTCACCACGGTCGTTGAGCAGCGCCTCGAGCTCGTGGAGCGGCACCGACCCCTCTGCGAGCCAGACGCCGTCGGAGAGCGCCTTGACGGGGGCCGACTCGACGTCGGCCTCGTCCTGGATCTCCCCGACGATCTCCTCGATGACGTCCTCGAGCGTGACGAGGCCGCTCGTCCCTCCGAACTCGTCCACGACGATCGCGATGTGTGACCTCCTCCGCTGCATCTCCTTGAGCAGCCGGGAGATCTTCATCTGCTCGGGGACGAAGAAGGCAGGCTTGAGGTGCTGTTCCAGCGAGACCAGCCCGGCCGTCCCCCCGAGGACCGCCGGCAGGATGTCGCGGACGAGCAGGATCCCGACCACGTTGTCGATCGACCCCTCGTAGACCGGCATCCGGCTATATGGGTTCTCCTTGACGACGCGGAGCAGCTCCTCGGCGGTCGCCTCGCGATCCAGCGCCGCCATCCGCGTGCGCGGGATCATGATCTCGCGCACGACGCGGTCGGCGAACTCCAGGACGCTGTTGAGGAGCTCCTCCTTGACCTCGTCCAGGACCCCCTCGCGCGAGCCCATCTCGATGAGGTACTCGATCTCCTCGCTCGTCACCGTAGGCCCCTTCGCGGCGGCGCCGCCGAACAGCCCGACGAGCAGGCTGGTGCCCTTCGTCGCGGCGGACGAGAGGGGCCAGAGCAGGAGCGCGATCGCGCGGACCAAGGGGATCGACAGGAGCGAGATCCGGATCGGGTGACGCTTGCCCACAGTCTTGGGGACGATCTCGCCCACGAAGAGCACGACCACGGTCGTGATCGCCGTGGCCGCGGCGACGACCGACGCGGCGGTCCACGCGGGGTGCGCGAGGATGAGGTCCGAGGCGATCGCCCCGGCGAGCGCACCGGCCCCCACGTTCACGAGCGTGTTGACGATGAGGAGCGTCGAGAGCACGCGCTCCGGCTGCTCGATCCAGAGCGAAAGCATCCTGGCGCGCCTGCCGCCGGCATCGCGAACCTGCCGGGCGCGGGCGTCACCGAGCGCCGTCAGCGCCGTCTCGGTCCCAGAGCAGAGCGCGGACCCGAGGAGGAACGCGATCGCCAGGAACCACTTCCATGTCTCAACGGCTGCCAACGGCGTCGTCCCTTCCCCCATAATGGCGACGCCCGCCTAACCTGGCGGGCGCCCGTATGCTGATTCTAACGCGGAAACGGCCGACGGCAGCCCCGGCCGAGGCAACCGGCCGGAACCTGCCGTCATCTCCGGCACTTGGCTAGCGCTTGTCCTTCCAGGCGTAGCCGTGGATCTCGACGTCGGAGAAGAAGTAGCCGATCTCGACCTTCGCGTTCTCCACGCTGTCCGAGCCATGGACCGTGTTCTTCTCGATGTCGGTCGCGAAGTCCTTCCGGAGCGTCCCGTCCGCGGCCTTCTTCGGATCCGTCGCGCCCATGAGATCGCGGTTCGCGAGGACGGCGTTCTCGCCCTCGAGGGCCATGATGACCACCGGGCCGCTCGTCATGAACTCGACGAGGCTGCCGAAGAACGGGCGGGCCTTGTGGACCGCGTAGAAGCCCTCGGCCTCGGCCTTCGAGAGCTGCTTCAGCTTGATCGCGATCGGCTTGAGGCCGGCGGTCTCGAACCGGCTGATGACCCGCCCGATGATCCCCTTCTCCACTCCGTCCGGCTTGATGATGGAAAGCGTGCGCTCCGTGGCCATTGCTCTTCTCCGTTCCTGCTCGTGTGTGGCCGCCGCCATCGCGCATGGGCCCTTCCCCGCGCAGCGACCTGCCGTGTCCTGGGGGGCGCCTCCGTGACTGCGTAGGGCCTCCGGCGCGCCTCTCTTACCCGGTTCGGCCCGTTTCGGCTAGGCGCATCTCACGTGGTGCGCTCGCCGGAGAGGACGCGGCGTACCGACTCGCCCAGGAGGTGCGGGGCCTCGCAGACGTGGACTCCGGCGTCCCTGAAGGCCTGGAGCTTCGCCTCGGCCGTCCCCGCGCCCTCCGAGATGACGGCGCCGGCGTGGCCCATGCGCCTCCCGGGCGGGGCCGTCCTTCCGGCGATGAACCCGACGACAGGCTTCCGCATGGACGCGCGCACGAACTCGGCCGCGCGCTCCTCCTCGGAGCCCCCTATCTCTCCGATCAGGATCACCGCGTCGGTCCCCTCGTCCGCTTCGAAGGCCGCGAGGACGTCGACGAACCCGAGCCCGTGCACCGGATCGCCGCCGATCCCCACCGCCGTGGACTGGCCCATGCCTAGGTCGCTCAGCTGCTTCACCGCCTCGTAGGTCAGCGTCCCGGAGCGCGAGACGACGCCGATCCGTCCAGGCCGGTGCACGTGGCCAGGCATGATGCCGATCTTGCACTGCCCAGGGGTGATCACGCCCGGACAGTTGGGACCGATCAGCGTCACGCCGGGCACGCCGCCGAGGTAACGACTCACCCGGACCATGTCGAGCGTGGGGATCCCCTCGGTGATCGCGACGATCAACCGGAGCCTCGACTCCGCGGCCTCGAGGATGGCATCGGCCGCGCCTTGCGGCGGCACGAAGATGGCCGCGGCGTCCGCGCCCGTGACCCGCGCGGCCTCGTCGACCGTGTGGAAGATCGGGACGGTCCGGAGGAAGCGCGTCCCGCCGCGCCCCGGCGTGACCCCCGCGACGATCTGCGTCCCGTACGCGATCATCTGCTCGGCGTGGAAGGATCCGGCGAGGCCGGTGATCCCCTGGACGAGCACGCGCGTCTCCCTGTCGACCAGGATGCTCATGGCGCCGGGCGCGCCGCCGCGACCGCACGCAGGGCGGCGTCACCCAGATCCGCGGCGGGGATGATGGCAAGGTCGCTCTGGGCGAGGATGTCCTTGCCCAACTCCACGTGGGTCCCCTCCAGCCTCACCACCAGCGGGAGGGTCAACCCCACCTGCTGCGCGGCCGAGACGATCCCGTTGGCGATGACGTCGCACTTCAGGATCCCGCCGAAGACGTTCACGAGCACGGCCTTCACGCTGGGGTCGGCGAGCAGGAGCTTGAACGCCGCGGTGACCGTCTCCTCGTCCGCGCCGCCGCCGACGTCGAGGAAGTTGGCCGGCCTCCCGCCGGCGAGCTGGATCGCGTCCAGGGTCGCCATCGCCAGCCCGGCGCCGTTCACCATGCAGCCGATGTCGCCGTCGAGCGCGACGTACGAGAGGCCGAGCTCGCGGGCGCGGAGCTCACGGGGATCCTCCTCGTCGGGATCGCGCATGGCGGCGACGTCGGGGTGCCGGAAGAGGGCGCTGTCGTCGAAGGTCATCTTGGCGTCGAGCGCGACGACCTCGCCCTGGACGGTGATGACGAGCGGGTTGATCTCGGCGAGCGAGGCGTCGGTCGCGACGTACGTCGCGTAGAGCGCCAGGGCGAACCGGACGAAGGCGTTGACCGTGTCCCCCTGCAGCCCCATCCCGAACGCGAGCCGCCTCGCCTGGAACGGGAGGAGCCCGTTGAGCGGGTCCACCGTCTCCCTCAGGATGCGCTCGGGGGTGGCGCGGGCGACCTCCTCGATCGCCACCCCGCCGTCGATCGAGGCCATCACGACGACGCGGCCGCGCTCGCGGTCGAGCGTCATGCCGAGGTAGAGCTCGCGGGCGATGCGGCAGCCCTCCTCGACGTAGACCTTCCGGACGAGCTGCCCGGAGGGGCCGGTCTGCGGCGTCCGGAGGACCTTGCCCAGCATCCCATCGGCGTGGCTCCGCGCCTCTTCGAGCGAGCGGGCGAGCTTGACGCCCCCCGCCCTGCCACGGCCACCAGCGTGGATCTGAGCCTTGATCGCGCAGATCCCCCCGCCGAGCTGCCGGGCAGCGCCCTCCGCCTCCAGCGGCGTGACGGCCAGATACCCCCGCGGCACGGTCACCCCGAACTTCCGGAGGAGCTCCTTCGCCTGGTACTCGTGGATCCTCACGCCGGCGCCGCTACAGCTTCGTCTCGGCGACCGACTTCCTCACCGACTCCACCGACCTCGCGAGCATGACCTTCTCCTCCTCGTTCAGGTCGACCTCGATGATCCGCTCGACGCCGCCCGCGCCGATCACCACCGGCACGCCGACGAACAGCCCCTTGACGCCGTACTGGCCGTCGAGGAGGGCGGAGCACGGGAGGACGCGCTTCTTGTCGCGGAGGAAGGCCTCCGCCATCGCGATGGCGCTGGTGGCCGGCGCGTAGAAGGCCGACCCCGTCCCCAGCAGGGCGACGATCTCACCCCCGCCCTTGCGCGTCCGATCGACGATCGCGTCGAGCCGGGCCTTGTCGATGAACTTGGTGAGCGGGACGCCGTTGACCGACGAGTAGCGCAGCAGGGGGCACATGTCGTCGCCGTGGCCGCCGAGCACGAGCGCCTGGACGTCCTGCGGCGAGACCCCGGCCGCCTCCGCGACGAAGTACTGGAAGCGGGCCGTGTCGAGCACCCCCGCCATGCCGACCACCCGGTTCCTCGGGAAGCCGGTGATCTTGTACATGGCGTAGACCATCGAATCGAGCGGGTTCGTCACGACGATCACGAACGCGTTCGGGGCGTACTGCTTGATCCCCTGGGCGACCTTCGAGATCGCGTCGAGGTTGACCTTGAGGAGGTCCTCGCGGCTCATCCCGGGCTTGCGCGGGACGCCGGCGGTCACGATGCAGACGTCCGCGTCCTCGATGATCGAGTAGTCGGTGGTGCCGCCGCCCGTCACGCTGACGTCGAAGCGGCCGACGCCACGGCTCTCCTGGAGGTCGAGCGCCTTGCCCTTCGCGACGCCCTCCATGATGTCGACCAGCACCACGTCGCCCAGCTCTCTCTGCCCGGCGAGGAGGGCGAGCGTGCCCCCGATCTGGCCTGCCCCGACGAGTGCGATCTTCTTGCGCGCCATGTTCGGTCTCCGCCCTTCCGTGCGCGAGGCGCGAGGCCTCGGCTACATGTGCCTGATGATCTCGTCGCCGAACTCGGAGCACCTCACCTCGACGGCGTCGGTGACCCCCTCGCCCTTCATGAGCCGCGCGAAGTCGTAGGTGACGCGGTGGCCCGCGATGGCGCCGTCCATCCCCTTGATGATGAGGTCCGCCGCCTCGATCCAGCCCATGTGCCGCAGCATCATCTCGCCCGAGAGGACGACGGAGCCGGGGTTCACCTTGTCCAGGTCCGCGTACTTCGGCGCGGTGCCGTGCGTCGCCTCGAAGATCGCGTGCCCCGTGACGTAGTTCGCGTTGCCGCCCGGCGCGATGCCGATCCCGCCCACCTGGGCGGCGATCGCGTCGGAGAGGTAGTCGCCGTTGAGGTTGAGCGTCGCGATGACGTCGAACTCCTCGGGGCGAGTCAGGATCTGCTGCAGCGTGATGTCCGCGATGGCGTCCTTGACCAGGATCTTGCCCCTCGCCAGCTCGGCCTTCTGCTCCGCGTTGGCCGTCTCCTCGCCCTTCGCCGCGCGGGTGCGCTCCCACTGGGTCCAGCAGTACGTCTTGTCGCCGAACTCCTTCTCGGCGAGGGCATATCCCCAGTTCCGGAAGGCACCTTCCGTGAACTTCATGATGTTGCCCTTGTGCACGATCGTGACGCTCTTGCGCCTGTACTTGACGGCGTACTCGATGGCGGCGCGGACCAGCCGCTCCGTCCCCTCGCGCGAGACCGCCTTCACCCCGAGGGCGCACGAGCCCGGGAAGCGGATCCGCTTGTACTCGCGCGGGAACTCGCGCTCCATGAACGCGAGCATCTTCTTGACCTGCTCGGAGCCCGCCTCCCACTCGATGCCGGCGTAGATGTCCTCCGTGTTCTCGCGGAAGATCACCACGTCCACCTTGCCCGGGTTCTTGACCGGCGACGGGACGCCCCGGAACCACCGGACCGGCCGGAGGCAGACGTACAGGTCGAGGATCTGGCGGAGCGCGACGTTGAGCGAGCGGATGCCGCCACCGATCGGCGTGGTGAGCGGTCCCTTGATCCCGATGACGTACTCACGGAACGCGTCCGTGGTCTCCTCGGGGAGCCAGCTGGCGAACTTGGTGAAGGCCTTCTCGCCGGCGTAGACCTCGGCCCACGCGATCCTCCGCCTGCCCGCGTAGGCCTTCTCGACGGCGGCGTCGAGGACACGCTGGGTGGCGCGCCAGATGTCCCGCCCGGTCCCGTCACCCTCGATGAACGGGATGATGGGGCGATCGGGGATGACGAGCTTCCCGGCGCTCATCGTGATCTTCGCGCCGTCCTTGGGAACGACGGGCTTCGCGTCAGCCATTCCTTGGAACCTCGTGGACATCGAGGGAAGAAGTGGATCTCGGCTTTAGCACCCGCCCGTCGCGGGTGTCTAGCAATAGGCGCGAACGCCCGCGTAGTCGCAGAGCCGCACGCCGCCGGCCTCGACGGCGCGCCTCACCGATGGGGCGCAGAGGGCCGCGAGCTCGTCCTCACGCTCGACGCCGAACGAGGTCGGCGCGTGGCTCGGCCTGTACCCGGGGTGCGCCATCAGCTCGGTGGTCCCCTCCCCCAGCGTCGCGACGGCGGCCACCACCCGCGCCTCGGTCCACGCCGGGCGGAGCGCCGCGTCTCCGAGGAAGCGATCCACCGTGAAGATCCCCCGGCGCCGGAGCGCGTCACGCATGGACGGCTCGATCGCCCGGACCGGGAGGCCGAGCTCGGCAG
>JBAVTL010000230.1:0-2097 GCA_049696175.1 Anaeromyxobacteraceae bacterium | reverse complement strand
GGAGCACCCGGAAGGTCGAGCCACGTCCCACCTCGGTGTCGACGCGGATCTCCCCGCCGTGCGCAGCCACGATGCTGTGGCAGATGGCGAGCCCCAGGCCGGTCCCGACCCCCTGCGGCTTCGTCGTGTAGAAGGGGTCGAAGATCCTCGTGAGCCGCTCGGCGCTGATCCCCGTGCCCGTGTCCGTCACCTCCACGACCACGCGGCCGTCGTCCCCCACGGCGCAGGAGGCCCGGATCCGGTTCCCGCCGGCGCGCCCCTCCGGGATGGCCTGCGCGGCGTTGACGAGCAGGTTCAGGAAGACCTGCGCGAGCCGCCCGGCGTTCCCGTAGACCGGCGGGACCTCCGCCAGGTCGGTGACCAGCTCCGCACGGTCGATGACGACGCGGCGCGCGAGGTTGATCGACGCCTGGAGCGCCGCGCCCACGTCGGCCTGCTGCTGACCTTCCTCCGAGTCGGGGGACGAGAGGACCTTCAGGTCGCTCACGATCTGGCGCACCCGCCCGACCCCGTCCCAGGCGTCGTCGAGCGCCCCGCGGATCTCGGCCATGGGGCCGGCCACGCCCGGGTCGTCACCGCGCGCGGCGGCCAGCTCCGCGCTGATCCTCCTCGCCACGTCCACGTTCCCGACGACGTAGGAGAGCGGATTGTTGATCTCGTGCGCCACGCTCGCGGCGAGCGTCCCGAGCGACGCCATCCGATCCGCGAGCGCGAGCTGCTGCTGCATCCGCCGCCGCTCCGCCTCGGCCTCGACCTTGAGCGTGACGTCCTCGACGATCCCGATGACCCGGTGGAGCCGCCCCTCCGCGTCGCGCAGCGCGGCGACCCGGTAGCGCATGCAGACGATCCGCCCGTCCTTGTGGACGTAGCGCCGCTCCATGTCGTTGTGGTCCCGCTCGCCGCGCACGAGGGCGCCGAAGGCGGCGACGCTCGCGGCGCGGTCCTCGGGGTGGAGCAGGTCCTGGAACCGCAGCCGCGCGAGCTCCTCGCCCGTGTAGCCCAGCATCCCCTCCAGCGCGTCGTTCCACTCCACGAAGGCGCCCGACAGGTCGACGAGCGCGATGCCGACCGAGGCGCCGTGGAAGGCCTCGCGGAACCTGGCCTCGCTCTCGCGGAGCGCCGCCTCCACCGCCTTGCGATCGGTGACGTCCCTCGCGCAGGAGGCGTTGCGCGCCCGCTCCCGGTAGAGGAGGACCGCGAGCGCGGCGGCGACGGCCAGCGCTGCGCTCGTGACCATCGTGGGGAGCGGCATCGGAGGCCATCGTAGACCGATTCACCCTCCCGAGACGCTCGCGCCGAGTGCAAACCGTGCTACGCGGTGCGTCAGCCGCGACGCGGCGTCGAGGGCTTGGCTGCCAGCGGGCTGCCCCTCGCGGGGCACCACGGAGCGCGTAACTCTCCGTTCTCCAGCCCCTCGTGCAAGGCACGTCCGATGCAACGCAGCCTCACTTCAACCAACGGCCAGCGGATCGCCATCGGCGACCGCAAGCCAGGGAGAAGAGACAGTGCTGATGTTTTCCAGGGTGACTCCACGCCAGGTGGTGGCGCGGATGGCGAGCGGAGCGAGCGTGTCGTTCGTGGACGCGCGGAGCGATCGAAGCTGGTCGGCCTCGGACGAGAAGATCGTCGGAGCGGTTCGCGCCCAGCTCCCGTCGCTCGTCCGGGATGCGGCCGGAGTCTCCCGCTCCCGCATGTTGGTGGTCTACGGGCAGGACGGCCACGAGGCCGACGTCCCGCGCGTCGCCGAGGAGCTGCGCGGGCTCGGCTTCCCCGAGGTCCGCATCCTCACGGGCGGCTTCGCGGCCTGGTCGGACCTGCACTTCGCCGTGCAGCGGAGGAATTGATCCACGGGGCGTGGCGCGAGCCGTCGTCAACCTGATCGCCCTAGTGGGTTGACGGCGCCGGATCGGCTGGTATCCTGCGCCGCCACGCGATCATGGGCAGCGTCGTCACGCCATCGGGGCAGCGGCTCCACTTCGAGGAGGACGGCGACGGGCCGCCCCTCCTGTTGATTCACGGGTGGGCGATGTCGAGCGCCATCCTGTCGCCGCTCGGCGCGCGGCTGGGCGCCGGGCGGCGGGTGATCCGTTACGACCT
>JBAVTL010000229.1:0-3608 GCA_049696175.1 Anaeromyxobacteraceae bacterium | reverse complement strand
CATCGGCGCCATCCCGCCCGGCATGCCGCCGCGCGGCATCCCGCCCATCGCTCCCATCGAGCCGGGCTCGACGTCGACGGTGATCTTCTCCAGCGCGGCGTCGTCGATCCGGACGCGGGCCTTGTCCTTCAGGTTCTTCACCCAGGCCTCGAGGTCCTTCTGCTTCCGCTCGCGGAAGAGCCGCGCGCCGAGCTGCTCCTTCACCTGCTCGAACGGGCGGTTGAGCTCCTCCTGACGCCCCGCGACGCGGACCACGTGGAGCCCCTGCGACGACTCGAGGACGGCGGAGACCGTGCCGTCCTTCTGCCCGAAGACGGCGGCCGCGAAGGTCTCGCCGTAGGCCGCGACCAGCTCGTCGTGCGACTTGAAGCCGAGATCGCCGCCGACTGCGCGGGTCGCCTCGTCCTCGGAGTACTTCTGGGCGAGCTGCCCGAAGGCGAGCGGGTTCTTGGCCAGCTGGGCCTTGATCTCGGCGGCGGCCTTGCGCGCAGCGGCGGCCTTGGCGGCGCGCTGCGGCGTGCCCGGCGCGGCGAGGAAGGTGACGGCGGCGAGGCGGACGCGCGCGGGCCGGTAGTACTCGGCCTTGTTCTTCTCGTAGTACGCGCGCAGGTCGGCCTCGGGGATGTCCTTCGCGCCCGCGCCGTCCTGGAAGTAGCGCTGGACGAGCTTCTGGACCATCAGCTTGCGCACGGCGACCTGGACGTCCGGATCGTCGTACAGCCCCTGCCGCGCAGCCTCGGCGGCGAGCACCTCGAAGCGGACGAGCCCGTCCAGGAACTCCTTCTTGCGCTCGACGGTGGTGAAGCGGGAGCGGATGATCGGCGACTGCTCCTTCAGCCTGGCCTTGAACTCGTCGACCGTGACCACGACGCCGTCACCGCGCGCGACGGCGGGCCCGGTCTTCTTGGGGCCGCGCTGGCCCTGGCAGGCGGCGACGGCCGCGACGACGAGGACGAGCGGGAGGATGCGACGGACCATGGGCGAGGCTCCTTGCGGGAGATGGTTGAAGACTGTCGCTTGAACGCGCGGGAGGAGGCCGTTCTTCCACGCATATTCCGCGGCGCGAGCCATCGAAAAAGAGCACGGATGCACCCCCGGATCAAGGACGTGGATCCAGCCCAGATGTCGCGGAAACGGGCGCCCGTCGAGCGCGCCCCTTCACCGCGCCGAGCCGGAGCGCCTACCCCTCGCGGGCGCACTTCGCGAGGTCGCGCAGGACCGCGCGCGCGTGCTCCAGCAGCTCGCGCCCTGCCGCCGCCTCCATCGCCGCCGAAGGCGCTGGCTGCGGTGGCGGTGGCGGTGGCGGCTTCGCCTTCGGCACGGTCCGGAGCCCCGGGCGCGCGCCCTTCGCAAGCGGGCGCTTCGGCTCGGGCGGCTTGGGCGCGACGAGCTGCGCCACGAGCTTCATGTCGGGGGTGAGCCGCAGCCGGCCCTGCGAGCCCTGGACGTGCTTCGCCAGCCTGAAGGGATCGAGCGCGGCGTCCGGGCCGAGGGTGAAGACGAGCCGCCCCGGCCCTGCCTCCAGGGCCCGGATCCCGAGCGCGCGCAGGCGGACCTTCACGGCCATCAGGTCGCAGAGGTGGTCGACCTCCTCGGGCGGATCGCCGCACCGGTCGACGATCTCGCCCCGGATCGCGTCCAGATCCTCGTCGGTCCCCGCCTGCGCGAAGCGCTTGTAGAAGTAGAGCCGCTGGTGGACGTCCGGCATGTACGGGTCGGGGATGAAGGCCGGGAGCGGCAGGGTGACGTCGGGATCGATCTCCTCCTTCGGCGGCTCCCCCTTCAGCTCGCGGACCGCCTCGTCCAGCAGCTGCGTGTAGAGGTCGAAGCCGACCGCCTCGATCTGGCCCGACTGGTCCTTCCCGAGCAGGTTGCCGGCGCCGCGCAGCTCGAGGTCGTGGCTCGCGATCCTGAAGCCGGCCCCCAGCTCGCTGAAGCGCTGCAGCACCTCGAGCCGCTTCCGCGCGTCCTTCGTCACCGGGCGGCGGGCGGGGACGAGCAGGTAGGCGTAGGCGCGGTCCCGGCTGCGGCCGACGCGGCCGCGGATCTGGTAGAGCTGCGACAGCCCGAAGTGGTCGGCCCGGTTCACGATGATCGTGTTGGCGCTCGGGATGTCGATGCCGCTCTCGATGATGGCGGTGGCGATGAGGACGTCGAGCTCGCGCTTGACGAACCGGGTCATCACCTCCTCGAGCTGCCCCTCGCCCATCTGGCCGTGGGCGACGCCGAAGCGCACGCCCGGGACGAGCTCGCCGAGGAACTTCGCCATCGCGCCGATCGACCGGACCCGGTTGTGGACGAAGAAGACCTGGCCGCCGCGCTTCACCTCGGTCTCGATCGCCTCCTTCACCTGGCCGGGGTCGAACTTGGTGACGAAGGTGCGGATCGCCCGCCGGTCCTCGGGGGGCGTCGCGATGATCGAGAGGTCGCGCACGCCGGCCATCGACATGTGGAGCGTGCGCGGGATGGGGGTGGCCGTCAGCGTGAGGACGTCCACGAGCTTGCGCAGCTTCTTGAGCCGCTCCTTGTGGGCGACGCCGAAGCGCTGCTCCTCGTCCACGACGACGAGCCCCAGCTCCTTGAAGGAGACGTCGCTCCCGAGCAGCCGGTGCGTGCCGATGACCACGTCCACGCGCCCCGCCGCCACGTCCTTGAGGATCGCGCGGACCTCCTCCGGCGTCTTCATCCGGGAGATGGCCTCGATCCGGACCGGGTACCCCTTGAAGCGGTCGCGGAAGGTCCGCTCGTGCTGCGCCGCGAGCACGGTGGTCGGGACGAGCACCGCCACCTGCTTCTTCGAGAGGACCGCCAGCATGGCGGCGCGCATCGCGACCTCGGTCTTGCCGTACCCGACGTCGCCGCAGACGAGCCGGTCCATCGGCGGGCGGCCCGCCCCGGAGGCCTTGCGCATGTCGGAGAGGACGTCGTCGATCGCCTTCGCCTGATCCGGCGTCTCGTCCCAGGGGAACTCCGCCTCGAACTCGCGGAAGAGCTCGTCGGGCTCGGAGAAGGCGTGGCCCGGGTGGGCGGCGCGCGCGGCGTAGATGTCGAGCAGCTCCGCCGCCATCTTGAGGAGCTGCTCCTTCACCCGCGCCTTGCGCAGCGCGAAGGACTGCCCGCCCAGCCGGTCGAGCCGGATCGTCTCCGGGGAGGCGCCGGTGAACTTCTGCACCTGCCGCAGCTTCGCGACCGGGAGGTAGAGCCGGTCGGCGCCGTCGTAGGCGAGGACGAGGAAGTCCCCGTCCACGCCGCGGATCTGCATCTTGGTCAGGCCGAGGTACTTCGCGATCCCGTGCTCGACGTGGACGACGAGGTCGCCCTCCTCGAGCTCGCGGAAGGCGGCGGCGAAGACGTTGTCGTCCTTGGTCTTGCGCGCGCGCTTCCGGACCCGGCGGCCGAAGACCTCCTCGTCCGAGAGGAGCGCGAGCCCCGCCTCGCCGTCCACGAAGCCGCCGGAGATCTCCCCGGGCACGAGGTGCAGGTGGATCCCGGCGTCGTAGAGCGCGCGCGGGTCGCCGAGCGGCGGGGGGTGTGAGCGGGACGCCTGGCGGCGGTCCTCGAGCAGCCGCCGCAGCCGGTCCGCGGTGGACGGGGTCCCGCACGCCACC
>JBAVTL010000228.1:0-4484 GCA_049696175.1 Anaeromyxobacteraceae bacterium | reverse complement strand
GCCGAAGCAGCTCGAGGCGCTGAAGATGGGGATGTTCCTCGGCGTCGCCCGGGGCTCCGCCGAGCCGCCGCGCCTCGTGAAGCTGAGCTACGCGCCGAAGGGGGCGGCCGCCAGGCGCCCCCCGCTGGTCCTCGTCGGCAAGGCGCTCACCTTCGACTCGGGCGGCCTCTCGCTCAAGCCGGCCGCGTCGATGCCGACGATGCACACCGACATGGCCGGGGCGGCCGCGGTCGTCGCGGCGATGAAGGTCATCGCCGAGCTCGCGCCGCCCTTCCCGGTCCACGCCGTCTTCGGCGCGTGCGAGAACATGCCGGGCGGCCGCGCCTACAAGCCGAGCGACGTGCTGCGGGCCTTCGACGGCAAGACGGTCGAGATCACCAACACCGACGCGGAGGGACGGCTCGTGCTCGGCGACGTCCTCGCGTGGGCGTCGAGGACGCTCGCGCCAGCGGCGATGGTCGACGTCGCCACGCTCACCGGCGCCTGCATGGTGGCGCTCGGGATGACCACCGCCGGCCTCTTCGGCCCCGACGGGCAGGTCGTGGACGGACTCTCCGCGGCGGCGAGCGGTGCCGGCGAGGAGGTCTGGCGCCTCCCGCTCACCGAGTCGCTCAAGGAGGAGCTGAAGAGCGACCGGGCGGACTTCAAGAACTCGGGGGACCGGATGGGCGGTGCCATCGCAGCCGCCCACTTCCTGCACGCGTTCGCCGGCGAGACGCCGTGGGCCCACCTCGACATCGCCGGTCCGTCACACTCCCCGAAGGAGTACGGTTACGTCGCCAAGGGCGGCACCGGGTTCGGCGTCCGGACGCTGGTCGACTTCGTGCGCAGCTGGCGGTGAGCGGGGGAGGCGTGCGGAGCGCTCCTGACATGACCGGCGAAGGCTGCTAGCTTTCGCCGCCGTGAACGCCTTCAAGCCCCACCTCGCCAAGGTCGCCGACTACCCGTACACGAAGGTCGACGCGAGCCTCAAGCTCGACCAGAACGAGAGCCCGGAGGACTTCCCCGCGCCGCTCAAGGCGAGGGCCCTCGAGCGGCTCGCCGCCCTGCCGTGGAACCGCTACCCGGACCTCAACGGCGAGGAGGTCCGCGCGGCGCTCGCTCGCCACGAGGACTGGCCCGAGAAGGGGATCGTCCTCTCCGCCGGCTCGAACCTCCTGATCCTGGCCCTCTGCTCGGCCGCGAACCGCGTCCTCGATACGGCGCCGGCCTTCCCCTACTACAAGGGGGGCGCCGCCGCCGCGGGCACGCCGTGGGAGGCGGTGGCGCTCCTCGACGGCTTCGCCCTGCCGCTGGAGGAGCTCCTCGCGAAGATGGAGCCCTCGAAGCCGGGGGTCCTCTTCCTCCCCAACCCGCACGGCCCCACCGGCAAGCTGTTCGACCCTGGCGACATCGAGCGGCTCGCGGACTGCGCCCGCGAGACGGGCTGGGTGCTGATCGTGGACGAGGCCTACCAGGCCTTCGCCGGCGCCGACTACCGGCCGCTCGCCCGGGCCAATCCCAACGTCGGCGTGCTCCGGACGTTCTCCAAGGCGTGGTCGCTCGGAGGGATCCGGGCCGGCTACCTGCTCGCCTCCCCCAAGGTGGCCGCCGTCGCGGCCGCGCTGCTCCCGCCCTTCAGGATCCCGGCCCACACGGCCGCGATCCTGCTCACTGCGCTCGAGGCCCCCGGCTACGTGGCGCCGATGGTCGCCCGGATCCGCGCGGAGCGTGAGCGGCTGTTCGAGGCCCTCTCGAAGCACCCGCGCTGGAAGCCCTACCCCAGCGCCGCCAACTACATCCTGGTCCGGACGCCCGACGCGAAGGCCGCCTATGACCGGCTGCTCGCCAAGGGGATCCTCATCCGGCGGCAGGACCACTACCGCGGCCTCGAGGGCTGCATCCGGATCACGGTCGGCTCCCCCGCCGAGAACGACGCCCTGCTCGCGGCGGCGGCGGACGCCTGAACGAGGCAGGCGTATAGTCGCAGGCGGGGTGGACGCGATGTCCAGGCGATCCGGAGAACGGGGAACGAGCTTCGTGCAGCCGCCCTCGGCGAGCGCCGAGCCGGACGTCACCTGGACGGCCATGCCTCGGCTCCCAGCCCCTTCGAAGGAGCACGCGTTCCTCCTCGTCCTCTCGGGGCCCCAGCTGGGCGCGATCCACCCGCTCGAGGCGGGGCGCGAGCTGGTGATCGGCCGGCGCGAGGGCGCCGACATCCTGATCAGCGACGACGGCGTCTCGCGGCTGCACGCCTCTCTGCGCGTCGAGAGCGACCACGCGCGGGTGCGCGACCTCGGCAGCGCCAACGGGACCTTCGTCGACGGCGCGCGGGTGGAGGAGGCGCTGCTCGGAAACGGCAGCCGCGTCCATATCGGGATGCACACGATCCTCAAGTTCATCTGGGCGGACGACCTGGAGGCCGAGTACCAGCGGAAGCTCGTCGAGGGGGCGCTCCAGGATCCGCTCACCGGCCTTTACAACCGCCGGATGCTGGAGGAGCGGCTGGACGGCGAGCTGGCCGCCGCGAAGCGCCACGACCGGATCGTCGCGGTCCTCATGATCGACATCGATCGCTTCAAGGCGGTCAACGACCAGCACGGCCACCTGGCTGGGGACGAGGCGCTGCGGATGGTCGCGAGGACGCTCCGCGCGACGATCCGTCAGGAGGACTTCGTCGCCCGCTTCGGCGGCGAGGAGTTCGTGGTGATCGCCCCGGAGACCGGGCTGGATGGGGCGCGTCAGCTCGGCGAGCGGATCCGTCACGCCGTCGAGCGGAGCCGCTGCGTCTGGCAGGAGCACGAGCTGAGCGTCACGGTGAGCGTGGGCGTCACCGTCTCGGTCCTCCCCGCGGAGTTCGTCCCCGGCCAGACCGCGCGCGCGCTGGTGGACGTCGCCGACCGCGCCCTCTACCGCGCGAAGGACGAAGGGCGGAACCGCGTGGTCGCCGTGGCGGCGGGCGACCTGCCTCCCCGCTGAGCCCGTCCGGCGGTCGGGTGGCGCGCCAGGCCGCGGGCCGTGCTAATCCTCGCGCGCGATGACCTTCCGATTCTTCCCCGGACCCCGCGACACGACCACCCGCGCACGGCGCGGCGCCTTCGAGACCTCCCACGGCAGGGTGGAGACGCCCGTCTTCATGCCGGTCGGGACCCGCGCCACCGTCACCGGGATGACGACGGAGGACCTCCACGCGATCGGCGCCGAGATCATCCTCGGCAACACCTACCACCTGATGCTCCGGCCGGGCCAAGACGCGATGGAGCGGTTCGGCGGCATCCACCGGTTCATGGGCTGGGATCGCCCGGTCCTGACCGACTCCGGCGGCTTCCAGATCTTCTCGCTCCCGGGCCACAGGGAGATCACCGAGGCGGGGGCGCGCTTCAAGAGCTACGTCGACTCCAGCTACCACCTGCTCTCCCCCGAGACCTCGATCGCGGTCCAGACCGCCATCGGCTCGGACGTGATGATGGTGCTCGACGTCTGCCTCCCCTCCACCTCGGAGCCCGCCGCGATCCGCGAGGCGATGGACCGGACGCACCGGTGGGCGCTCCGGAGCCTCGCGGCGCGGACGAACCCGGAGCAGGCGCTCTTCGCCATCGTGCAGGGAGGGCTGGATCCGGCGCTGCGCGCCGAGTCGGCGCGCTTCCTCACGCAGCACCCCTTCGACGGCTTCGCCATCGGCGGCCTCGCGGTCGGCGACACGCGCGAGGAGCGCGGCGACGTGATCGACCGGGCCGTCGATCTCCTGCCCTGCGACAAGCCGCGCTACCTGATGGGCGTCGGCACGCCTCCGGACCTCATCGAGGCGATCGGCCACGGCGTGGACATGTTCGACTGCGTCATCCCCACGTCGCTGGCCTGGCAGGGGACCGCCTTCACCTCCCGCGGCCGCGTCAGGATCACCCGCAGCGAGTACAGGCTCTGCGACGCTCCACTGGATCCGGACTGCGGCTGCAGCACGTGCGCGCGCCACTCGCGCTGCTACCTGCACCACCTGCTCAAGTGCAAGGAGCCGCTGGGGGCACGCCTCCTGTCGATCCACAACCTCCGGCACTACGTGGACCTGATGGGCGCCGCCCGGAAGGCGATCGAGGACGGGCGGTATGCCGCCTTCGCGAAGGAGACGCTCGAGGCGATCGACCGGTACGAGCACGACGCCTCCGGCCGCCCCCCCGGCCGCCGCGCGCAGGGCGCGGCGGGCGCAGACGACGCCACGCCGTCCACCCTGCGCAGGACGGGCAGCGGTCGGGGCGGGAAGGAGCCGGCCGACACCGGCCTCCGCTTCGACTTCGTCGTCACGCGCGACGGCGCGCCGGCCGTCGTCGATCGCGCAGCCGGCGAGGTGATGCACCCTGTCATCGGACCGGCGGTCGAGTCGGAGCTGCTCTACGTGACCCAGTCGCGCCTTCGCGACCGGCTCGCGGAGGGTGGAGGGCCGCTCGTGCTCTTCGACGTCGGGCTGGGCGCGGGCTCCAACGCCCTCGCGGCGTGGCGCGCGTCGGCGT
>JBAVTL010000227.1:0-13747 GCA_049696175.1 Anaeromyxobacteraceae bacterium | reverse complement strand
CCGCCACCACCCGCACGTCCCCGTCCGCCGGCGTCAGCAGGATCGGCTTGAAGTCGTGGTTGTCGGGCCTCAGCGTCACCTCTTCGACCGCGCCCGTAGCCGCCCTCCTCGTCACCCTCCACCGCTTGAGCGTGTACCGGCCGTTCTCGGGGTCCTGGTCCTTCCCGTTGAGCTGGACGATGACCCTGCGGTTGTCGAGCGCCGTCAGCGAGGCCTCCTTGCCGATGGGGAAGGCGCGGAAGAGCCCGTAGGCGCCGTCCACGATCCCCGGCTCCATCGAGCGCCCCGCGACCTTCGCGACGAACATGTCGTCGTCGAGGTGGTGGCCCGGCAGCCGAGCCCAGCCCTCAATCTTTGGCTGCTCGGCGTCGCCGAAGGCGCCGGCCTTCACCGAGAGGTCGTAGAGCGGCACCGCATCCCTCTACGAGATCGGCGATCTGGAGCCCCTGCGCATCAGGTTGCGGGAAGAGGGGCAGCCGCTCGTGGCGCCGGAAGAGGTCCTCGATGGACTTCGACGCCGCGCTCTCCCAGCAGCCGATGTCCTGCCGGCCGGAGTCGCCGCTCTCGATGAGCATGAGGTAGTGCCAGGGCTCGGTGTCGTGCTCGGTCAGGATCTCGCACCAGTGCTGGCCGCGACGAGCCTTCTCCTTGTCCTTGTCGTCGAGCCGTCCCTTCACCTCGATGATGAAGTTGTGGAAGACGGTCCCCCACTTCGCGCGGGCGATGAAGTCGGGGAAGTACCGAGCCGATCGCCCCTGCCACATGTACGGGATCGAGTACCCGACGCCGGTCCGGTGGTTGTAGACCCAGCCGACGACGTCCTTCGCCCCCTCGACCAGGGCGGCGACTCGCAGCTCGTCGGCGTTCGCCGTCGCAGCCCGCTGGAACGGTGACTTCTGGAGCTGGTCGAGGACGTTCTGCTTGAGGGCCTGGTACCCGCCGATCCCCGACGCCTTGCGCTCGGAGAGGTCGGCCTTGGCCGCTTGATGGGACGCCTTGATGGCCTCGTTGAGCGGTGCGAGGAGCGCATCCCGGACACCCTTGACCACCTCGGCTCGCGCAAGGTTGCCGAGCGCGATGGCGCCGTTGCCGGCCTCGATCACCTTCTCGAAGGAGACGGGTAGGCCGGCAGGAAGGTTGAAGGTCCGGGTCTCCAGGAACTCCTGGACGACCCCCTTCACCGCCGTCTTGTGCTGGTAGCCGACCTTCAGCTCCCGGAGGATGGGGATGGCGTAGGCCTGCTCCACCACGTGGTCGAAATCCCTGTAGGAGGGCTCGGCGGAGAGGGTGAAGGTCTGCCCCTCCTCCTCGGCCTTCTCCAGCGCCTTCTTGAGCCACGTCTGGATGAGCGTGGCGTCGAGGTGCTCCTGCCACGGCAGCCGCGGCGTGAGGCCAGGGAGCTTCTTCACGTCGAAGTCCGCCCGCCAGTCGTGGGCCCCGTGCTTCACGCCCTCGAGCCGGACGAGCCGGACGTCCACCGCCTCCCGGTCCTTCTCCTCCTTGAGCGGCGGGATGGCGACGTACTCGCGCGGGTGGTCGATCTCGTCGCTGCTCTTCTCCTCGATCAGGTCCTGGATCTGCTGGAGCACGGCCGCGAAGGACGGGTGCTCGATGACGAAGAGCTCCTCCTTCTTGAGGAGCGCGGCGCCGTCATCGTCGATCTCCGGAGCGTGCATCTTTCGGAGGCCCCGGCCGAGCGTCTGCTCGGTGAGCGTCCGGGAGTCGCAGGGGCGCAGCGGGACGATCACCTTCACGTTTCGGACGTCCCAGCCCTCCTTCAGCATCATGACGCTTACGACGACGTTGTACGGGTTGGGCACCATGCTCGGACGGCCGTCGGCGTCGATTGCGCCAGACGGGTCGGGGATCTCGTCCTTGTCGATGGCGTTGACCGCCGCGCGGACCTTGTCCCACTCGGCCTCGTTCGACTCCTCCTTCTGGCCGATGTGGATCTGGACCACCGTCGAGCGGAGGACACCGTCGCTCCCCTTCGTCACGAACAAGGGCCCGCCATTCGTAGCGTCGGGGTAGCCCTTCACCGGTGCGCCGGTCTTGGCGATCTCCTCGTCGCTCGCCTCGCCGTAGGAGAGGAAGTTGGCGACCTGGGCCGCCTCCTTCCGGTCGTTGCAGAGGACGAAGAGGATGGGCTTGCGCGGATCCCCCTCGTCGGCGAGTTGGTCGCGCACCTTCTTCCACCGCTCGATGCCGGTGGTCAGAAGGTTCCGGTACTTCTCCCACGCGTTGGGCGCAGCGACGTTGATGAGGTCCTGGACCTCGTTGGTGCGCTTGTTGCGGACCTCCACCCTCTCCAGGATCGGCTTCTTGACGATGCCGTCCCGGATGGCCTCGGCGAGGTCGTAGGTGACGACGGCGTGGCGGAACAGCTCCGTCGGCTTGAAGGTCGCGACCTGAGGCCCCTTCTTCTTCGGGGCCTTCTTCTGCGTGCCGGTCTCCTGGAAGAGCGTGGCCGACATATCCACCTGCAGCCCCACCCGGCCCGGCCTCTTGTCGTCGCCGTTCAGGTTCCGGATCGACCGGATCCAGGCCATCGCCTCCTGCGCGTCCTCCGGCGTCTCCGAGGCGGCGGCCCGCTCGCGCGCCTTCTCCTCGAACTGCGCGTGGCCCGGCTCGTCCCAGACGTGGTGGGCCTCGTCGTTCAGGACGAGGAGCTTGCGCGAGCGCGAGAACCGCTCGATGAGCGGCGAGGCGACCGCCTCCAGCTTCTGCGGGTCGCCCCCCTCGAAGAGGAGGTGGATCTGCCGGTCGGCCTGGTTCTCGAACGTCGGCTCGGCCTCCTCGCGCGTCCGGAGAAGCTGGTGGAAGTTGGTGACGACGAGCGCCCCCTCAGTCGGGTCGAGCTGCCGCGGGCAGGTGTCCGGGTCGTAGACCTTGAGGTCCCAGCACGTGTCCAGCTCGGGGGGGATCACCGGGTCGGAGAAGAAGACCGCGGTCTGCCCGTGGGCCGGGTTGAAATCTTGAAGGAGCCGGTCCTTCACGAAGAGGCCGGGGGCTATGAGGACGGAGTGGCGCCCGATTCCGAGGTGCTCGTCCCCCTCGTTCACCGCGTTCAGGTAGGACCAGGCGACGATGAGGCTCATCATCTTCGTCTTGCCGGAGCCGGTAGCGAGCTGACCGCCCAGCTTGGGCCAGGGATCGCGCTGCGGCCCCATCGACTCGACGCCGCAGAAGGCGAACAGCTCCTCCGTCCGGCGGATGCCGATCACCTCGTGAAGGTAGATGAACGTCTCGACGAGCCGGCGCTGGTGGGGCCAGTACTTGAAGGCGAAGGTGTGCGGCTCCACCCCGAGCACGTGCGGCTCCCGCCGGAACCAGTGCTGGAGGAGCGCCATCGTGGTGTCCGAGACCTTCTTCTCGCGGTCGGCGACCGGCTCGTAGAGCGGCGCCTCCTCGGGGTAAGGCTCGGCCGCGGCCCCCAGCCCGAAACCGCGCCAGGCATCCACCCGCTGACGCAGCTTCTCGACCACCTGGTGCTGGAGCGGCAGGGGCCCGCTCATCGTTCCACCTCGACGTTGACGGTGGCGATGCCGTCGTTGCCGAAGACGTCGGTGACACGGGCGGCGACGGTGTAGTGGCCGGGGGCCGGGTAGCTGAACTTGGCGGTGAAGACCAGGTCGCCGTCCCCATCACCGCCGCGGCTCCGGAAGCTCTGCCACTCCGTGACGAAGATGGGCTTGCCGTCCTCGCCGGGGACGCGGCCGTAGTTCCAGTCCACCGCCCAGAAGTCGATGAAGGACTGCCAGCTCTTCGCCTTCTTGAGCCAGGCGTGCAGCTCCTTCTCGCGCTTCTCCCACTTGTCGACCTCGCCCTGCGCCTTCTTCTTCGCCGCCGCCGACATCTTGTCGGTGATCGGCTTCAGCATCGGCCGCTGGCTGGCGATGAAGGAGTCGATGTCCACCTCGCACTTCACGAGCTTGACGTGCGAGTTGCGGCCGGTGACGTCGGCGTCGAGGACGATGGAGAGCGGAGCGTAGAAGGCCGGGATCGCCATCGACTCGATGGGGACGTCGGGGTTGATGCGCTGGAGGTCGAGCCGGCGCTTCACCTCGTCGATGGCGGAGGACGGGATGACGCGGATGGTGATGCCCACGCCGGTCTTCTTCTTGATGTCGTCCTTCTCGCTGCCGGAGAGCGTGTCGAAGTCGGCGGAGAGGATGGTCACCGCCTTCATGCTGGTCCGCTGCGCGTCACGGGCGATGGCCCAGACCTGCCCAACGGAGACCGGCCCGTCGAGGGGGCCGACGTGGACCCAGGCGTTGCCCTTCTTGCCGTGGAGCAGCATCGACTGCTCGATCGGCTCGCCACCGAAGACCCGGATCATCTCGTCTCGGTAGGCGCTCCGGTGCTGCTGGAACCCCTGCCACTCGGCGGCGCGCTGGTAGACGCCCATGTTCTCGACGGTGAAGGGGCGGACCTGGAAGGATCCGCGAGCACGTCGCGGCCGCTGCTTGGCTGCGACGTTCTGGCACTTCTCGCACTCTGTGTAGTCGAACGCCGCCTTCTCGTCCGACCGTGGCTGGCCGTGGAGTTGAATCAGCCGCTTGCGCGCAAGATGGATCGCGAACTTGCCGTTGTCGATGCCGATCCAGCTGCACCCTTGCCGTTCAGCGGCTTCCGCCGTTGTCCCGCTCCCGGCAAAGCAGTCGAGTACGAGCCCACCTGGTGGGCAGGATGCTTCGATCACGCGCTGGAGGAGCGCTACGGGTTTCTGGGTGGGGTAACCAAGGCGCTCAGCCGCCTGGGAGTTGACTGGGGGGATGTCCGTCCACACCGACATGAGCGGCATCCCCTTGTCATCGAGGAAGCGCTTGAGGCGAATGCGCTCCCCTCTTTCCGGGAAGTAGAGGAGCCCATCCTTGTCCAGCTGCTTCATCACTTCCTCTTCAACAGCCCAGCCCTTCTTTGGATGAGGGTATCCCTGAGGGTGACCGAGAGGTCGCGGGGGGACGCGCTGCTCACCGCCTGCGAGGGGGAGGCGTCGTCTAGCTTGATGGCCATCTGCCGTCCGGTGGGGCGGCCACCGGATCCGGCCTGCCCCCGAAGTGGTGTCCCATGGTTCTACACGGCCAGGGGACATGGCGGAACGGTCGGGATCAGTTTGCGGGCGGCGTTACACCGCGTGCGAGCCCGTGAACATTTCCGCCGATTCAAACGACTGGTGCACCCTGAGTGATGTCGGGAATGCCCCCTCACCCTTGCCCTCTCCCCCGGTGGGGGAGAGGGGAGATCGACGAAGGAGTTCTCTCCCCCGGTGGGGGACGAAGGGAGGCCTCTCTCCGGTAGGGGAGAGGGAAGACAGCTAGCGTAAGGCCTGCGCCCTACCGCGCTTCCTGCGACGGCAGGGGCACCGGCGCGAGGAGCGCGGCGGCGACGAGCCGCTCGATGGCGGCGCGGACGTCGTCGGGGGCGAAGCCGGAGGACTCCAGCTCCCGGAAGAGATCTGCCATGCCGTTGCGGCCGGAGCGGAGCTCGCCGAGCACCACGCCGTCCTTCGGCGCGACGCCCCGGGGCTCGGCCCACGCCGCGAGGGCGCCGTCGAGGAGCGTGCGCCCGCTCGACCGCGACTCGGCCACGGTGCTGCGGTAGTCGGCCTCGGCGACCGCGCCGATCTCGGTCAGCACGAACTTCTGGCCGCGCGGCCAGCGCTTCGGTCCCTTGCGATCCCAGGCTGCGAGCATGTCCGGGCCTTATCCGCCCGCGAGGGCGGACAGGTCAAGGCGCCGGGCGGACGGGCTCAGCAGGCGCAGCTGTCGCCAGGCTCGCCCCCCTGGTTGTAGGCCACGAGCCCCTTGCGCCCGTAGATCGTCTGGACGTCGATCTTGAGGCCGGAGACGAGGGGGAGGTCGCGGTCCTCGACCACGAAGGTGAGGCCGTCCACCGGGAGCTTCACGTCGCGCGCTTCGTCGGCTGACTCTTCCAGAGCCAGTTGATAGCTCAAGCCCCCTCAACCATGGCCGACGTAGACGCGGACGAGCTGCGCCGGTCCGGCGCGCGAGAGGTGCTCGAGGAGCGACTGCTTCGCCTCGGCGGTGACGTCGATGGTGACGGAGGTGGACGGCTGGGCGGGCATCGGGGCTCCTGGGTCGGGACGAACAGCCATCGTTCATGTCCGAGAGCCACCCCGCTCGTCAAGGATTCGCCGGCCGCGCCGCTACGGCCCCGCCGTCAGGTCGGCGGCGGCCGTTGCCACGTCGACCACCGGCGCCGCCGTGAGGTCCATCAGCCCTGCGAGCGAGGACGGGTAGGCGAGGTAGCGAAGCTTCGCCTCGATCTTCACCTGGCCGCGGACGTCCTTCGGCAGCTCGAGCGTGTAGGGCTCCTTGACGATCGCGCCGGCTGGGAGCCGGTTGTCGAAGGCGATCTTCACCGCGTCCCAGGACTGAAGCGTCTGCTTGCCCGCGCCGTCGATGAAGATGGCGCGATAGATGCGGCTCCCCGCCGCGACGTCCTTGCCGAGGATCCTCGCGTCGTCCTTCGACTGCCCCGCGACGCCGAGGGCTGCGCCGCCGGCGGGCACGGGGAGGACGCGGTCGCCGGCGCGCGCCGTGACGTCGAGCCAGAGCAGGCGGAGGTCGGTGCTGCCCGTCGGCATCTTGTGCCCGGTCTTGCGGTTGTCGACGGTCACCTCGAAGGAGAGGCGCCGCGCACCGCCCCGCGTGTACGCGGGCTCGATCCCCAGCCGGAGGGCGCCCTCGACCTGCGTCTGCGAGTGGGCGCCGGGGAACCGGTGCGTGTAGCGGACGAACCCCTCCGAGCCGATGGCGGCGGCGCGCACCAGCCCGTCTCGCGTCATGTGGCAGTCCTGGCACTGGACCCCGTCCTTCGCGGACTGGCTCTGGAGCCACTCGGTGTAGGTCGTCTTCACGCGCACGCCGTGGTGGTTGGTCGCCTCGTGGCAGGTGCCACAGAGCTCGCTCCGCGACTGGATGGGCGAGAAGGAGTGGTGGGCGTTGTCCGAGCCCTTCAGCGGCCCGAACTTCACCTCGCTCGGGCTGGAGAGGAAGTTGCCGTTGATCGGCTCCTGCCCCTCGACGCCGCGGATCGTGTGGCAGAGGTCGCAGGTGACGCCCGACATGCTCGGGTCCGTCACCATCGCGCGCGTGGCAGTGCCCCAGGCGTTCGCGAACGCCACCGGCGCGTGGCACGCGGTGCAGGAGCGCGCCTCGCTCGCCAGCTCCGGCTCGCGGCTGGCCCTCGGGAGGATCATCTCGAAGTACTGCGCCTGGAAGACGGGGTTGGTGAACGACCGCTCGTGGTGCGACTGGAGCTGCTGGTCGAGCGTTCGCGGGTGACAACCGCCGCACGTCGAGGAAGGCCAGTAGCCGGTGGCGCCGCGCTGCGCGGCCGCGGCGGCCCGGCCGGACCGCGCCATCGGGGGCTGGCTCTCCGCGGCGAGGGCGCCGGCCGGGAGCAGGACGGCGAGGGAGAGGGCGGCTCCGAAGGCGTGCCTCATGGCGATGTCCTCTTCTTCTTGAGCAGGTCGAGCCGCTCCCCGGGCGTCAGGTGCTGGGGCGGCGACGCGACCGGGTCTTCCGGAGGGGGAGGGTCGAGCGCGATCTCGCCGGTCGCGTGCGCGACCTCGGCGGTCGCCGGGGGAGTCACGTCCAGCTCCCTCGCGAGCGACGTCGGGAAGGGGCGGTAGCGGAGCCGTGCCTCGACCTGGAGGGGGCCCGTCGCGTCGCGCGGCACCTCCACCGTGTACGCCTCGATCCGTCGCTCTCCGGGCTGCAGCCGGTTGTCGAAGGCGATCGACGTCGCGTCGAAGGACGCGAGCGTCTGGTGGCTCCGGCGGTCGAAGTAGACGGCGCGGTAGAGCCGCGCGCCCACCGGGACGTCGCCGCCCAGCACGAGCGCGTCTTCGCCGTTCTCGCCGACGGCGCCCCAGGTGCCGCGCGCGCGGTTGTCCGCGGGGATGGCGATCGGGCGCCCCTCGATCTTCACGGTCACCTCCAGCCAGAGGAGGCGCAGGTCGGCGCTCCCGGTCGGGAGGCAGTGGGCCGTGTTCCCGTTGTCCACGATCACCTGGAGGACGAAGGGCCGCCCGGCGGGGACGCGCGCGGGCGTCCTGGCGATCCGGAGCCCAACCGCCCCTTCGACCGGGGCGCCGGAGTGGATGCCCGGGAAGCGGTGCGAGTAGATCCGGTCGCGCGACGGCGCGTGCGAGAGCGCGTCCGCGGAGACCTGGCCCGACTCGTAGCGACCGCCGTCGACGAAGACGCCGTCCTTGCTCATGTGGCAGTCCTGGCACTGGACGCCCTTCTTCGCGAAGGCGCTCTCCTTCCACTCCGAGAAGGTCGCCTTGACCCGCACGCCGTGGGCGTTCACCGCCTCGTGGCAGACGGCGCAGAGCTCGCTCTTCGTCTGGAGCTCGTTGTACGCGCCGTGGTGGCTGCCGCCCTTCTTGAACGGGCCGTACTTGATCGCGCCGGGAGAGGCGATGAAGTTGCCGTTTCGTGGGGCGTTCCCCTCGTAGCCGACGATGGAGTGGCAGAGATCGCAGGTGACGCCGGCGAGGCTCGGATCCGTGACGCCCGCGCTGGTCGCGAGGCTACGGGTGTTGGCGTAGGAGACCGGCGAGTGGCAGGCGGTGCAGCTCTTCGCGTCGGCGGCGATGGAGGGATCCCGCGCGGCGCGGGGCAGCACCAGCTCGAAGTACTGGGCCTGGAAGAGCGGGCTGGTGAAGGACTTCTCGTGGTGGGACTGGAAGTGCTGCTCCACCTGGCTCACGTGGCAGCCCGCGCACGTGGCGCTGGGCCAGAACTGGACCGGCGCGGGGGGCGCCGCTGCGGCGCGTGCGGCGCCGAGCGTCGCGACGAGCGCGAGCAGCGGGATCGAGGAGTCGCGGCTTGCCAAGGGCTCCCTCTGGAACGGGGCGAAGTCGACTACACCTTCGCACCGGTGCGGACGAGGAAGCAGGCCCCGTGCGGGGCCGGTCCTAGCGGCTCGCGACGCAGTGGCCGTGCGGCTCGGACGCGACGGGGTCCTTCGCGTCGATCCGGAGCGCTGCGGCGAGCTCCTGCTCCGCCTCGGCGCACTGGCCGGCGGCGGCGAGGGCCTTCGCGAGGATGGCGTGGACCGGCGCGAAGCTCGCGTCGAGCGCGACGCCGGCGCGGGCGTTCTCGATCGCCTTCTCGACGTTGCCGCGGGCCAGCAGCGCGCGCGCGAGGAGGAACCGGCTCTTCGCGCCGGAGCGGCTCCCGAGGTCGATGGCCGCCGCCGGGGGCGCGACGAGCCGCGCCATCTCGACCTCGCCGATCTCGCCGAGCGCGACCTGGATCCGGCCGCGCACGACGTCGAGCATGTTGATCTTGAGGAAGTGCTGGTAGGCGATCAGCTGGCCGCGCGCGTCGGCGATCCCGACCACGGGGTGCAGGGCCACGCCCAGCTCGCCGTAGAGGGCGTCGCCGGCGTCGATCAGGATCGGCATCTGGATGCCGGCCTCGCGCGCGGCGGCGGCGACCTCCTCACGCGCGAAGCCGTCGGAGGCCACAGCCGTGAAGCTGACGGACTTCCCCTTGAACTCACGCTCCAGCTGGGCGAGCTGGCTCAGCGTCTGGACGGAGTGGTCCTGGGCAGGGCGGAAGAAGACGAAGACGTTGGCCTTCGCTCCTCCCAGCAGCGGCGCCCGCTTGCCGTCGAGCGTAGGCAACTGACGGTTCTTCACCGTGCCGCCGATGGGGACGTTGGCGAAGGCATGTCCCTCACTGGGGACCGTCGAGGCTGCTCCGATGACTACCGCCGCTACTGCGACCAAAGACCGCACCATGTTCGGAGTGTACCCATACGGCGGCGGGACTTCCGCCCCTCTCGTGCATGGGACCCCCGAATGGGTCAGAACTGGGGCAGGTCGGCGATCAGGTCCCGATCCGCACGAGCGAGATGAGCGGGCGATCCGGGTCGGCTGCGCCGGTCAGATCGACCTCGCAGAAGAGCGCCCAGTCGGCCTCGCCCGCCTCGTCCACGATCTGCTGCGTCGCTTCCCAGCGCCGATCGCCGGCGGGAGTGATGACTGCCCGGTCGGGCCTGCGCGCGGCGGGAGTGACGTCGATCCTCGGGTGCTCGGCGAAGTACGGCGCGAGGGCCGCCTCCAGCCCAGCCGCCGTCCAGGTCCCCTCGGAACCCCGGAGCGCCTCCAGCGCCGCCGGCCAGTCCTTGCGCGCGAGCGCCACGAGGAGCCGGTGCAGCTCGCTCCGGATCCGCGCCTTGAACGTCCGCTCGTTGGCCCAGATCGGCGGCGGCGCGGTCGGACGCGACGGCCCGGCCTGCGGCAGCGGCGTGTAGCCCGGGTCGCGCATGCGCTCCCACTCGTCGATGAGGGAGGAGTCCACGCCGCGGACGGTCGCGCGCAGGAAGGCGAGGACGTCGTCGAGCGCCTCGTCGCGGTACGTCTCCGGGACGGTCTGCGCGAGCGTCTTGTAGCTCTCCGAGAGGTAGCGCAGGAGCAGCCCCTCCGAGCGCTGCAGCTCGTACTCGCGCACGTAGTCGGCGAAGGTCATGAAGCGCTCCGTCATCTCGCGCGCCACGGACTTGGGGCGGATGTTCTCGGCGCCGACCCAGGGGTGCTTCGCGGCGAACTCGTTGAAGGTGGCGTAGACGAAGTCGCGGTTCGGCTTCGGGTACTCGACCTTCTCCAGCTCCGCCATCCGCTCCTCGTACTCCATCCCGCGCATCTTCATCTCGGCGACCGCCGCGCCGCGCGCCTTGTCGAGCTGCTTCCAGAGGATGACGTCCGGGTCCTCCTGGATCGACTCCACCATCGAGAGGACGTCGAGCGCGTACGTCTCGCGCTCGCGCGGGATCTTCGGGAGCGTGTCGAGCAGGTAGAGCGAGAGGGTGTGGAAGAGCGAGAAGTCGCGCTGGAGCCCTGGCGCTGGCCGGACGTACCGCCCGGCGTACCCCTCGACGCCGTGGAGCTCCAGGAGTCCGGCCTGGCGCAGCGTGCGGAAGCGCTGGGCGGCCGCGCGGCGGTGCTTGCGCCGCGTGTAGTCGTTCCCGTGGCTGTGGGCGATCAGCTCGACCAGCCGTCCGTAGCCGCCGCCGCGGCTCCCGGTCTCGCCCTGGAGGAGGTTGACGATGAGGGCGAAGGTCGGCTCGAAGCGGCTCTCCAGCTGCTCGGGCTCCTTCGTCTGGAGCCGCTCGAACGTCGCGCGATCCCACGGGAAGTAGCCCTTGGTGGGAGGCTGCCGCTTCACGACCTTCTTGCCGGCCGCCGCCCGCTCGGAGAGCCGCTTGTTCTCGATGACGTGCTCGGGCGCCTGCGCGACGACGTACCCCGTGTCGTCGAACCCCTTCCGCCCCGCGCGGCCGGAGATCTGGTGGAAGTCGCGCGCCGACAGGACGGCGGTCTTCTCGCCGTCGTACTTGCAGAGCTGCGTGAAGAGGACCGTGCGGATGGGGATGTTCACGCCCATGCCGAGCGTGTCGGTCCCCGAGACGACCTTGAGCAGCCCACCCTGCGCCAGCTTCTCGACGAGCAGCCGGTACTTGGGGAGGAGCCCCGCGTGGTGGAGCCCGATGCCGTGGCGGAGGAAGCGCTGGAGCTCCTTGCCGAACGGCGAGTCGAAGCGGAAGCCCTGCAGGGCCTCGGCGATCCGCCCCTTCTCCTCCTTCGACGAGAAGTTGGCGGACATGAGGTTCTGCGCCTGCTCGGCGGCGGCCCGCTGCGTGAAGTTCACGAGGTAGATCGGGACGCGGTTGGAGGAGACCAGGTCCTCCAGCGTCTCGTGGAGCGGCGTCTCCCGGTACTCGAACACCAGCGGCACCGGGCGGATCACGCCATGGACGCGCGCGACCTTGCGCCCGGTCCGGAGCGCCAGCGCCTCCTCGATCGCCTCCGTGTCGCCGAGCGTGGCCGACATGAGGAGGAACCTCGCGTCAGGGCGCGCGAGGAGCGGGACCTGCCACGCGACCCCTCGCTCCTTGTCGCCGTAGTAGTGGAACTCGTCCATCACCACCTCGTCGACCCGCGCGCTGCCGTCGCGCACGGCGAGGTTCATCAGGATCTCGGCGGTGCAGCAGAGGATCGGGGCGTCGCGGTTGACCGCCCCGTCGCCGGTCATCATCCCGACGTTCTCGGGGCCGAAGAGGCGGCAGAGGTCGAAGAACTTCTCGTTCACGAGCGCCTTGATCGGGCACGTGTAGTACGAGCGCTTCCCCTCGGCCATCGCCTTGAAGTGGAGGAAGGTGGCGACGAGCGACTTGCCGGAGCCGGTCGGCGTGGACAGGACGACGTGCAGCCCGTCGAGCAGCTGGAGGATCGCCTCCTCCTGGGCCTCGTAGAGCGTGAGGCCGGTCGCGGTGGCCCACCCGACGAAGCGGTCGAGGATCGCGTCGGCGGCGAGCGTCTCCCCTTGGGCCGGCAGCAGGCGGGCGAGCGGTGCTTCGGAGAACGCGGCGGCGGTGTCGTCGGGGGCGGCCATCTGCGGCGGTGATACCGCACTGTCGCCGCCGACTCCATATGGTGGGCGCCGCTACTGGCGCGACTTCCTCAACAGCCCGCCTAGACCTTGAAGCCGTGCGCGATCTCGCCGATCCGGTCGGCGGTGATCTTGAGGTTGACGGCGGCCTCCTCGACCTCCTGGATCCGGTTGACGGTCGCCTCCATCCCGGAGTTCAGCTCGCGCATCGCGACGGCGATCTGGCCGATGCCGCGCCCCTGCTCCGTCACGGCCGCCGCGATCTGGAGGGCCGCCTCGCTGGTCTCCTGCGCGATGGCGCCGACCTCGCGGAGGCTCTCGCCCGAGGCGCGGATCTGGGTCATGCTCCCCTCCATCCCGCGGTTCGAGGCGTCGGTCACCCGCAGCGTCGCCTCGATGGCGGAGAGGATGTCCTCGACCGTCTTGCCGGCGTGAGCGGCGGCGCGCCCCGACTGGTCGGCGAGGGCGCGCATCTCCGCGGCCACGACGGCGAAGCCCTTGCCCGACTCGCCGGCCCGCTGCGCCTCGATCGACGCGTTGAGCGAGAGGACGTGCGAGCGCGTGGCCAGGTCCATGACGGACTCCACCACCTCGCCCACCTGGCGCGTCTGGTCGCGCAGCTGCGTCGACCGCGAGATGATCGAGCGGACCGAGTCGCGGATCTGGCCGATCCCCTCGAGGCTCCGCGTGGCCGAGGTCTGGCCGGTCTCGCCGACGTGGCCCGCCCTCCGCGCGACGGCCAGCACCGAGTCGGTCCGGCTCGACGCGAGCGCGGCGCTCCGCTCTAGCTCCCGCGTCGTCGTGGTCGTCCTCGCCACGTTCCAGGCCTGCGTCTCGAGGAGCTCGGTCTGCGCCTGGGTGAGCAGGGTGAGCGTGTCCGCGGAGCCGGTCAGCTCGGTCGACGTCGCCCGGAGCGCGGACAGCATCCCCCGGAGCCGCTCGACCATCCCGCGGAAGGCGTCCGCCAGCGCGCCGACCTCGTCCTCCGAGTGGAAGTCGAGCGGCTGGGTGAGGTCTCCCTCGGCGATCCCGGCCGCGGCGCGCTGGAGCGCCTCGAGCGGCGCCGCCATCTGCGCGGCGAGCCACGCGGCGAGGGCGGCGGAGACGATGGCGCCGGCGAGGAACAGGATCGTGCCGGCGAGGACCGAGGTCCGGTGGAGGGCCCGGGCCTCCTCGATGCCGCCGTCCATCGCCTCCTTGGCGTCCGCGAGGTCGCGCGCGAGCCCCGCCTGCAGCTCCCGGTAGCGGGTGGACATGTCGGTCAGCGTCGCGGCGATCGACTGCGGGCTGCCGCCGCGGACGAGGTGCGTGGC